>JBDTAT010000214.1:0-4255 GCA_039924505.1 Bryobacteraceae bacterium | reverse complement strand
TGCTCCTGGCTTCGGCCCTCGCGGTTCCTCTGGCCGCGGGCAACCTCGGCGGCCGCGCCGAGTACGTCGGTGGAACCCGTCCCGACATCCCCGATGGATGCGGCGGATCGCTTCAGACCATCGATACCCTGTACTTCGTTTTCTACACCAAGAAAGCCAGCCTGCGCGTCCCCTACGACAAGATCAATATGATCGAGTACGGTCAAAACGTCGGGCGCGCCTACCCTCTGGCCCTCGCGATTGTCTCGCCGGTATTCCTATTAGGGAAGAAGCACTCCCACTTCCTCACCGTCGATTACGCCGATGAAGATGGCCATCAGCAAGCGCTCATTTTCCGCGTCGATAAGCGCGACGTGCGCAGCATCCTGGTCAGCCTCGAAGCGCGCACGGGTCTGAAAATTCAATACCAGGACGAGGAAGCCCGCAAGGGCGGAAAGGGATAACATGCGGACGCTCGTGCTGCTGCTCACGGCCGGCGCGCTCTTCGCCGTCGAGAAACCGGGGCCTCCCGTCGATCCCGCCGATCAACTGATGGCCGTCAAACGGATCTATGTCGATCGTCTCAGCGGCGGCCCCACCGCCGAACAGATCCGCGACATGATCATCACCGCGCTCGAACAAACCAAGCTCTTCGTCATCACCGAGAACGAAGACCGCGCCGACGCCTTCCTGCGCGGATCGGCCGAAGATCTTCTCTATACCGATACGTTCAATTCGGCGGACTCGCAAAACGTTCACGGCGCCGCCAGCACCCATTCCTCCAGCGGCGAAACCACGGGCGGCGCGTACGACCGCTGGGGTTACAATCGCGCCACTGGCCAGTCCAATAGTCTTGGCGCCGGTTCGAGCGAATCGTCCCACATTGAGGAGCGCAAACATGAGGCCGTCGCCTCGGTGCGCCTCGTCGGCAAAAGCGGCGACGTTCTCTGGTCCTCCACCGAAGAAAGCCTCGGCGCCAAATTCCGCGGTTCCCGCGTGGACGTTGCCGACAAAATCGCCAAACAACTGGTCACCGACTACACCCGTTTAATTCGGGGACAGGCTGCGCAATCGCTAATTTCACCAGTGCCCAAATCTACCCGGCAAGCTGCGTCAGCCGCTCTTTCAACGTCGCGATAACGTTCGCGGCTTCATTGGCTCCATTGAGCGGCAGGCGCAACACCCCGGCCGGCGTGAATTGCGCGCCCGGAACCTGGTTCACCAGTTCCATCAGCTTCCCCGGATCGATGCGCGATTCCTGGTGGAACTTCACATTCAGGCCGCCTTGCCGGCGGTCGATCACTTCGATCCCGATCCGCTGCGCCAAGCTCTTCAGCAGCGAAAACTCGAACAGATTCCGCACCGCATCGGGCGGCGGTCCGTATCGATCCTCCAACTCCGCCAGCATCTTATCGGCCTGTTCACGCTCGCCCGCGTCCGCAATGCGCTTATAAACTCGCAGCCGCTGGTGTTCGTCCGAAATATATTCCGGCGGAATGCGGATATCCAACCCCAGGTTCAATGAGGAGTGAACCTCGGGCGGCACGTCCTCGCCCTTCAACTCGCGCACGCTTTCTTCAAGCAGCCGAACGTACATGTCGAACCCGACCGCCGCGATGTGGCCGTGCTGCTCGCCACCCAATAAATTGCCGGCTCCGCGCAATTCCAGATCCAGCGCCGCGATCTTGAATCCCGCGCCCAGATCGCTGAATTCCTTCAGCGCCGCGAGGCGCTTGCGCGCCACTTCGCTCAACTCGGTGTCCGCCGGCACCAGCAGATACGCGTACGCGCGCCGGTTCGACCGCCCCACCCGCCCGCGAAGCTGGTAGAGTTCCGACAACCCGTACCGCTCGGCGTTCTCGATCAGAATCGTGTTCGCCAGCGGAATGTCCAGCCCGTTTTCGACAATCGTGGTGCATACGAAAACATCGTACTCGTGCCGCATGAAACCGAGCAGCACCCGTTCGAGCTCCGCCTCGCCCATCTGCCCGTGGCCCACGCCGATGCGCGCCTGCGGCAGCAACTCCGCGAGCGACGCCGCGCGCATGTAGATGGAATCCACGCGGTTGTGGACGAAATAGACCTGGCCGCCGCGCCCGATCTCCTGTTCCATGGCCGCGCGAATCAGCTCCTTGTCGAAATGCGCCACCACGGTATGGATCGCCAGCCGGTCCTTGGGCGGCGTTTCGATCACCGACATATCGCGGATGCCCAGCAGCGACATGTGCAGCGTGCGCGGAATCGGCGTCGCCGTCATCGTCAGCACGTCCACGTTTTTTTTGATCTGCTTCAACCGCTCCTTGTGCCGCACTCCGAAGCGCTGCTCTTCATCCACAATCAGCAGGCCCAGATCGCGGAACTCCACGTCTTTCGAGAGCAGCCGGTGCGTGCCGATAATAATATCCGCCTTACCGTCGGCGATTTCGGCGAGCGACGCCTTCAACTCCTTCGGCGACCGGAAACGGCTCAGCAATTCCAGTTGCACCGGGAACGGCGCGAACCGCCGCTTGAAGGTTTCGAAGTGCTGGAAGGAGAGCACGGTTGTCGGCGCCAGCACCGCGACCTGCTTTCCATCGCCCAGCGCCTTGAACGCCGCGCGCATCGCCACTTCCGTTTTTCCGAATCCTACGTCGCCGCACAGCAGCCGGTCCATCGGCTGCTGTGTCTCCATGTCGCGCTTGATCTGCCGCATCGCGTCGAGCTGATCCTTGGTCGCGGTGTACTCGAAGGCGTCCTCAAATTCGCGCTGCCAATTGGAGTCGTGCGAGAAGGTGAAGCCGTCCGTCATCCGCCGCTCGGCGTAGAGCCGCAGCAACTCCTCCGCCATGTCGCGCATCTTCGCTTTCACGCGCGACTTCGTCCGCGACCACGTCACGCCGCCCAGCCGGTCGAGCGGCGGCCCGCTTTCCCCCGACCCCCGATGCTTCTGCACCAGGTCCATGCGTGTCAGCGGAATATACAGCTTGGCTTCGCCGGCATATTCCACCAGCATGAAATCGCCTTTTTGATCGCCCTGCGCAATCTCGCGCAGCCCGATAAATCGACCGACCCCGTGCGTCGCGTGGACGATGTAATCGCCGGGTTTCAAATCCGCCAGATCCGCGCCGAACGTGGCAAGCTGGCTTTTGGTCAGACCCGGCCGCGCGATCAGGTCCGACGGGTCGAACAGATCTTCGGATCCGAATACAGCCAGGTTCGACTCGGGGAACACGGCGCCTTTGCGCACTGCGCCCTTCACCAGGTAGGTGCTGGCTACCGATCCGGCCATGTACGCGCGTTCCGCCAGATACGCCGGCGTCTGATCGGATGGCTCCATGCCAAGCTGAAACGGCACGGAATATTCCTGTAGGATGTCGGCCAGCCGCTCGACCTCGCCCGACGACGGCGCGAAAAACGCCACCCGATTGCCTTGCTCCACTAGCGATTTGGCTTCCGCCACCGCCATTTGCATGCTGCCGTGAAACGCCATCGACGGGCGCGTGGCGATGTGCAGCGAATCCGGTCCCGGCGCTCCCAACTCCAACTCCCGCAGCGCCAGTTGCGTTTCCGGATCGATCCGCGCGCTCAAGTCGTTCCACCGGAAAAAATTGGCGTCCGCGAGCGGAACCTGCGATTTGGTCTGCGTCTCTTCTTCCAGGCGTTTCCAGAGTCGCTCGGCCGCGCCGGCGAGCGCTTCCGGTTCGTCCAGCACCATTACCGCATCGCGCGCCAGCGAGAAAATCGAGTGCGTGCGCGGCCGCGCCAACGGAACCGCAAACTCCCATCCCGGAAACGGATCGCCCGGACTGGCGACGCCTTCGTAATCCAGTTTTTCCGCCAGCTCGTGAAACAGAGCCGCCGATTTCGGATACTCCGCCAACGGCAGAATCACCACCTCGTTCACGCGCAGGATGGACCGCTGCGTTTCCACGTCGAACCGCCGGATGGATTCGATCTGGTCCCCGAAAAACTCCACGCGTACCGGCTTGACGGACTCGGCCGGAAACACGTCGAAGATACCCCCGCGGACGGAATACTCGCCGACCATCTCCACCGGCTCGCGCCGTTCGTAGCCAATACTGGCAAGGTGCGCGGCCAGTAGATCGAGCGGCGTCTCCTCGCCCACGCGCAGCGTCAGCGCAAGCTGGCGGTAGAATGCTGCCGATTCGGTTTTCAACAACGCCGATGCCACCGGCGCCAGCGTCAGCGGAATGCGGCCGGTCGCAAGGCGCCACAAACCGATGGCCCGCTGCTCGGCGATCTCGGTGTGCGGCGACAATTTCTGGTGCGGCAGAAT
>JBDTAT010000213.1:0-7172 GCA_039924505.1 Bryobacteraceae bacterium | reverse complement strand
GGCCGGACAGAAGTTCCGCCTCACCGACACGCTGCCGCATACTCCCATGCCGCCCGTCGATGTCCCGCTGCTGCTCGACCACGCTTACAAAACCCGCGCCGATTATGCGGGCGCGCTGGAGAAAGTGCGCGCGGCGGAATCGACGCGCCGCGCCGCGTTGGCCGAACGCTATCCGTCGCTCGACTTCAACGGAAACTACGGCGCCATCGGTCAAACGCTTGCGAATTCGCACGGGACGTACGCGGCCTCGGTCGGCCTGAATATCCCGATCTTTCAAGGCGGCCGCACGCGCGGCGATGTGCTCGACGCCGGCACGGAACTGGAAAAGCGGCAGGCCGAACTCGACGATCTGCGCGGCCGCATCGAGTATGAAGTGCAAACGGCGCTGCTCGACATCCAGGCTTCCGCCAAGCAGGTCGAAGTGGCCGGCGACGCGCGCCAACTCTCGGGCGATGCGCTGGCACAGTCCCGCGACCGGTTCAAGGCCGGCGTGGCCGACAATCTGGAAGTCATCCAGGCGCAGCAGGCGGTTGCCACCGCCAACGAGAATTATGTCTCCAGTCTGTTCACGCTTAGCCTCGGCAAGGGCGCGCTGGTCCGCTCCATTGGCGGCGCCGAGGGACTCTTCCGGGATTTTGTCCTGGGAAAAATCCCCATACTGGGTGCGCCTGGCGCGTCACCGTCTCCCCTCACACCCGAAAAAAGGAATCAGCCATGAGCGACACGGCCATCAAGGAACCAACCGAACAAGAGAAGTCCACCCCCACTAACCCGGCGAATGACGCCGCGCCGCATCGCGGCACGAAACGCTGGATTTTTCTCGCCGCCGTCATCGTCGCCGGCATCGCGGCATATTTCGTATGGCGCTATTACTCGGTCCGCGAATCCACCGACGACGCGGAGATCGACGGATACATCCACCCCATCAGCGCAAGAGAATTCGGCACGGTGATCCGCGTAAGCGTCAAGGATAATCAGTTCGTCAAAACTGGTGCCGTGCTGGTAGAGTTCGACCCGAAAGACTACCAAGTCGCCCTCGACAAAGCCAAGGCCGATCTCGCCGAAGCCCAGGCGTCGGTCCGCGCCAGCAATACCGACGTGCCGATCACCCAGCGGACAACCTCGAGCCGGCTGACCGGCAGCGAGGCCGGGGTGGAGCAATCGCGCGCCAGCGTGAATTCGGCCACGCAGCAAGTGGACGCCGCGCGCGCGCGTTTGAATCTGGCCCAAGCCGGTTTGCGCCAGGCCCAAGTCAATTTTCAAAAAGCCTCGCGCGACGTGGATCGCTTCAAACCCTTGCTCGCCAAACAGGAGATCGCCCAGCAGCAGTATGACGCCGCCGTTGCCACCGCCGCCGCATTGCAAGCCCAGGTGGATGCGGCGCAGGCGCAAATCGCCGCGGCCGGCCAGGACGTGCGCGTCGCCGAAAGCATGGTCGGGGAGCAGCGCGCCAAACTCGCGCAATCCCAGGCCACCGCGGCCGCCGCCCGCACCGGTCCCGAGGAAATAGCGCAGACGCGCGCCCGCGTCCAATCGGCCGAAGCGCGCGTTCAGCAGGCGCAGGCCAACCTGGAACAGGCCGAGCGTAATATCGAAAAAACCATCACGCGCGCGCCGATCGACGGCATTGCCGAAAATCGCGTCGCCGAAGTAGGGCAGGTCGTCCAAGCGGGCCAGCCTCTGCTCTCGATTGTCCCCTTGGAAGACATCTGGGTGACGGCGAATTTCAAGGAGAGCCAGCTCCAGCACATGAAGCTGGGCCAGTCCGTCACCATCTCGGTTGATGCCTATGGCGGCCGCGAATATAAGGGCCATGTCGATAGCATCGCCGCCACCACCGGCTCCAAGGCCAGCCTCCTGCCGCCTGAAAACGCCACCGGCAATTACGTGAAAGTGGTGCAGCGCGTCCCGGTGAAAATCGTGCTCGAAAAGGGCCAGGACGACGAACATCTCCTGCGGCCCGGAATGTCGGTTCAACCCACGGTCTTCATCAAATGAGGAGCCGGCTCTTCGCGGGGCCGCCGCTCGACTCGCACGGCGTTCCCCACATCAATCCGTGGATCGTCGCCATTGCCGTGATGTTCAGCACCTTCATGGAGGTGCTCGACACGACGGTGGTCAACGTATCCTTGCCGCACATCGCCGGCAGTCTTTCGTCGACCATCGACGAGGCGACATGGGTGCTGACCTCCTACCTGGTTGCCAACGCCATCATTCTGCCCATCACCGGATGGCTCGCCAATTACTTCGGGCGCAAACGTCTGCTGATGATGTCCGTCACCGGCTTCACCATCGCGTCGTTTTGCTGCGGTTTCGCCCCCACGCTTTCCTCGCTGGTGATTTTCCGCATCATTCAAGGCGCGGCCGGCGGCGCTCTGCAACCGCTCTCCCAGGCGGTTCTGCTGGAGGCCTTCCCACCGGAGGAACACGGCAAAGCGATGGGATTTTGGGGCATGGGGATCGTGGTCGCTCCCATTCTTGGCCCGGTGCTCGGCGGCTGGCTCACCGACAGCTACAGTTGGCGCTGGGTCTTTTACATAAACGTGCCCGTCGGTCTGCTGGCGCTCTTCATGACGCAGATGTTCGTCTTCGATCCGCCCTACATCAAGCGGGGAAAGGGCGGCGTCGATTACTGGGGCATCGGCATGCTGGGCGTCGGCATCGGCGCGCTGCAGATCCTTCTCGATAAGGGCCAGCAGCAGGACTGGTTTGCCTCTCATTGGATCGCCGCGCTGGCCACGACTTCGGTCGTCGCGCTGGGCGTATTCATTTACTACGAGCTGCACACCGCAGCCCCGGTCGTCGATCTGCGCGTCTTCAAACTGCGCACTTTCAGCGCCGGCGTTTTCCTGATGACCGTGCTGGGCTTCGTCCTCTATGGCAGTCTCGTGCTATTGCCCATCTGGATGCAGACGCTGCTCGGCTATCCGGCCCTGGTGGCCGGCATGGCATTGGCGCCGCGCGGAGTCGGTTCGTTGATCGGCATGCCGCTGGTCGGTTTCCTGCTGCCGAAAGCCGACCCGCGTAAATTTCTCGCCGGGGGTTTATTGCTTGGCTCCATCACGCTGTTTCAATTTTCGTACTTGAGCATGGACGCCGGTTATTGGGATTTCTTCTGGCCTCAATTCAACCAAGGCGTCGCACTCGCGCTGCTGTTCGTTCCGCTGACCACCATCACCATGAGCCCCATTGCGAAGCCGGCCATGGGGAACGCCACCAGCATCTTCAATCTGATGCGCAACGTGGGCGGCAGCATCGGCATCGCCGGCGTCACCACGCTGGTCGATCGCAAACAGCAGGTGTACACGAACACGCTGGCCGGGCACGTCAATCCTTTCAACCCCAAGAGCACGGCGATGTGGAATGGGCTGACGCAGAATTTCATGGCGCACGGGGCCGACGCGGCGACCGCCAAACGGCAGGGCTACGTGGCGCTATGGGGGATGGTGCAGCAACAGGCTGCCATCCTGTCGTTTCTCGACGTCTTCTGGATTCTCGGTGTCGTCTTTCTACTGATGATCCCGCTCGTCCTGGTCATGAAAAAGCCCGCCGGCAAGAGCGGCCCGATTGCCGCACACTAGAGGCGAACGGCTTACGCGGATTTCAGCAACATCGGAGCCAGTATCAGCACCAACAGATTCCAGACCACCAGCACGGCGAACAGGAGGTTGATTCGCATCAGCAGCCGGTTTCGTCCCAGCCGCCAGCAGTATATCCCCAGGATGATCGCGAGCATCTTCACCAGCAGCAATCCTGCCAATGGATTGGGGGTCACTTCCAACGCCAGTCGCACTAACGGATTCCCCTCCCGGAGCCCTTGCATCAGGAATGCGACGGTAGTCATCAGGTCGAGGACTTGCAGGTAAGAATACTGCAGAAGTAGTTGGTTCACCGTCACTGCCCATAATCTAAGTGCTTTGCCGTATGAGGTAAATAGTACTTTGGTAACTTCAGCGGGTCGAAAAGTCCGGTGACCCCGTTTTCCCGTCTTGCATTGAAATTGAAACCTTGCGGGGCTATCCTGGGTTCAGCTTTAGTTCACTTCGGGATCTCGCCAATGAAAACAAAATTACTGGGTTGCATGGTTGTCTGCCTGATGGCCGGGGCTTCGGCCCGGGCGCAGGCGGTGGCCGGCATGGGTGGAATCAGCGGCAGTGTCCGGGACGCTTCGGGCGCGGTAGTGCCAGGCGCCGGGGTCGTGGTATCGAACGAATCGAAAGGCATCACGCGGTCGCTTAAGACCACGAATGCCGGCGTGTTCTCCGCGCCGGCGCTGGTACCGGACTCGGGCTACCATGTCACGGTAACCAAACCCGGCTTCAAAACCTGGGACGCCAAGGGCGTCGAAATCCTGGTTGGCCAGACGGTGGATTTCAAGGTGACGCTCGAAATCGGCGCCACGTCGACACAAGTGGACGTCACCGGTGAAGCTCCGCTGGTGGAGGATACCAAGACGGGCGTTTCGCAAGTAATCGAGAAGGCGCAGATCGACAACCTGCCGATTAACGGGCGGCGCGTGGACTCGTTCGCGCTGCTGAGTCCGGCGGTAGTGGCCGACGGCGCTTTCGGATTGATCAGCTTCCGCGGCATCGCGGCCGGCAACTCCTTTCTCACCGACGGCAACGACACGACGGAGAGCTTCTATAACGAGAACGCGGGGCGCACGCGAATCTCGACGCAGATTTCGCAGGACGCGGTGCAGGAATTCCAGGTTCTTTCCGACGGTTTTTCGGCCGAGTTCGGACGCGCGATGGGCGGCGTGATCAACACGGTGACGCGCGGCGGCAGCAACGAAATGCACGGCACGGCATACTGGTTTTTCCGTAATCGCACGCTGAATGCCAGCGACCGGTATTCGGGCGGCGTGAATCCGCCGGAGTGGCGTCACCAGGCCGGGGCCAGCCTCGGCGGCCCGATCAAAAAGGATAAGCTGTTCTACTTCGCCAATTGGGAAATCGTGCGGCGGAATTTTCCCGCGCTGAACCGCATTATCAACCCCAGCTTCACGGATACGGCGGGCAACGCCATTCTACCTTCGGCCTGCACAGCGACCCCCGCCCAGTGCGGCGCGGCCATCGCCTTCATTCAGAAACAGATGAATGTGCTGGTTCCGCGGACGGTCAGCTCCGACCTGGGTTTTGCCAAGCTCGACTGGCGACCGAACGACCGCAGTTCCTTCAGCTTCGACATGAATGTAATGCACTGGCGCTCGCCGAACGGAATACAGACGCAGGCCGTTTTGACCGGCGGAAACGCGCTTGGTAACAACGGAAATTCCACCGTCGAGGATCGCTACGGCAAAGTTTCCTGGACCTACGTTCCCGGCGCTTCCAGCGTGAACGAACTGCGCTTCGGCTGGTTCAAGGACCGCCTGTCCGATCCGGCATCGTCGGAGTTGTGGCCTTCCACGGGACCGCTGTACATTACGGTTGCCGGCTCGACCGTGGGCGCCGCGCAAGCGTATCCGCGCGTCTATCCCAGCGAAAATCGTTTTCAGATTGTCGATAACTATAGCTGGACCCAGGGCGCCCATTCGATGAAATTCGGTGTGGATTTCTCGACCACCGAAGACTACATGAACCAGCTTTACAACCAGTTTGGCGGTTACAGCTTCCCGAATCTCACGGCCTTCGCCAAGGACTTCACCGGCAATGTCGCCGGCTCCAAGGACTATTCCAGCATCACGCAGCAATTCGGGAATCCGATTCAAGACATCCGCACCACCGACATTAACTTCTATGCGCAGGACGTTTGGAAAATGACGTCGCGCTTCACGCTGAACTACGGTTTACGGTACGAGAAAACTTTCATTCCGCAGCCGACGGTCACCAATCCGGCGTATCCGCAAACCGGTCATATCAACTCCCCGAACAAAGATTTTGCGCCTCGCCTCAGCGCCTCGTACCTGCTGAATGCGAAGACCGTCGTTCGCGCCGGCTTCGGGCTGTTCTACGGACGGTTTACCGGGAACGGTCTGGACACGTTGTACCTGGGCAACGGTTTGTATCAGACCAGCGTGTTCGTCCAGAACAACTTCGCCGGCGCACCGGTGTTCCCGAACATTTTCCCGAGCGCCATCGGGTTGCCGGCTTCGTCGGTCAGTCTGAATTTCGCATCGCCGGACTTTCGCAATCCGTACACCGAGCAGGGAAACTTCTCGATAGAACGCGAGCTGCGCCGGGATCTCGGCCTGACGGTCAGCTATATCTGGACGCATGGCGTGGAGTTGTGGACGCAGCGCGACCTGAACCTGGGCGCACCCGGACCGGCGGAAACGTACACCATCGACAACGCCGCCGGCAGCCCCGTGGGCGCATATTCGACGCCGATTTACCTCGCGCAGAATCGCGTCGATCCACGGTTCAACAGTATCTACCAATCGGAAAACGGCGGCCAATCCTGGTACAACGCACTGGCGGTGCAACTGAACAAGCGCATGTCGCACGGGCTAAGCGCGAGCGTCGCCTACACCTGGTCGCACGCCATCGACGACGCCAATCAGGGTGGCGCCAGCTATAACGTTTCGGGCAGCTCGAACCACGCGACGGTGAACGGAGACTACGCGCTCGACCGCGGCAGTTCCACGCTCGATCAGCGCCACCGCGCGGTAATCACGTTCCTGTGGGACCCGAAATTCACTAGCAGCACGTCGGCGTTTGCGCGCTACTTTGTCAACGGATGGGAGCTGTCGCAGATCACGACGCTGGCCTCCTCCATGCCCACCTCGGCGTACGTCAACGTCAGCGGGACGCAGTTCCCAGGAATCTCCTTCGCGTTCAACAATACCTTGAACGGATCCGGTGGTTGGAACCGCGCGCCGTTCCTGCCGGTGAATAGCCTGGACATCGACCGCATCTATCACGTGGACGCGCGCCTCACCCGCGACCTTCCGTTCGGCGAGCGCGTGAAGGCAAAACTCATGTTCGAAGCCTTCGACGTGTTCAACACCATTTACAACACTGGGATTAACTCGCAAGCTTATTCGGCATCGGGCGGCGTGCTGAAGCCGACGTCGGGATTGGGACTGGGGAACGCGTCGCAAGGGTTCCCGGATGGGACCAATGCGCGGCGTATGCAGGTCGCGGTGCGCTTCCAGTTCTGATTGGTGGGGCGCTATATTTTTTCCATCACCACGGCCGTGCCGTAACAGAGCACTTCTGTTACTCCCTGCA
>JBDTAT010000212.1:0-2883 GCA_039924505.1 Bryobacteraceae bacterium | reverse complement strand
CCGAGGCTAGGCGTGACGCGACGGCGGCACTTGAGCTTTCAAAAAGCCGGCGATGTCCGGCGAAGAGTTGTCCATCTTCGCGACGGGCCTTGGCCCGACCATTCCCGCCGCCAGTCCCGGTGCGCTGGCCCCGGTCGATTCGCTGGTTGAGGTGAGGGTGAATGGGATGTCCGCCATTGTGTTCGGAGCCGTCGGCTTTCCCGGCGCGGTGGACGGCTATCAGGTGAACTTCCGCGTGCCCGCCGATACCGTGAAGGGATCGGCCTCAATCGAATTGAGCGCGGGCTCGGTTGCGGGCACGCCCGTGAAGATCATGGTGCAATAATCGGACCCTGGCTGGGCTGCCGATCAAATTCAGGCTCCGAATTCGCTACGAATTCAAGCCACCTTCAGCGGCTTGATCTGCCGTTCAATCTTGCCCCGCGTCTTCCGCTCCGCCACCCTCAAATCGTATAGCGATTGCAGGTTGAGCCAGAACTCCGCGCTCGTGCCGAAGTAGCGAGCCAAACGCAAGGCCGTATCGGCCGTTATGCCGCGTTCTCCGCGGACGATTTCGTTCATGCGGGCCGCTCCAACGCCGAGGGTCCTGGCGAGTTGGTTTACGCTCATGCGCAATGGCACAAGGTAATCTTCCTTGATCGTTTCTCCAGGATGCGGCGGTTTAATCGTCATATTCCTTCTTTTTCAGTGGTAGTTGGTGATCTCCACGTTGTACGCGTCTCCGTCGCGCCAGGCGAAGCACACGCGATATTGGTCGTTCACCCTGATACTGTGCTGGCCGGCGCGGTCGTTCTTGAGGGCCTCAAGAGCATTGCCCGGAGAACGCAGATCGTGCAGGCTCCTGGCGGCGTGTAGTTGGAACAGCTTTCGAATCGCGACCTTCGCGATAGCCTGGAACCTCCCGGATCGGATTTGACGGAAAACATCTTCCGTTTCCCTGTTCCGAAAAGTGCGAATCAACGATTTATTGTATATCGACAAACGGTAAAACACAAACGCACTTCTTGAGCATGCTTGAGCACCAATTACCGGAGCTTGGCGTATGCCGCCTTAGCTTGCTTGAGGATCGGGATGTCTGGGTCGGCGTCTTTCCAGAGAGTGAGGAAATCCCGGTAGGCAGTTCTTGCTTTGGCCATGTCTCCCGACAAAGCGAACGCTCTGCCTAGTTGTAGGTGCGCCAGCGCGCCTATGGGATCGGCGAAAACGAGGCCGCGGTGATCGAGAATTTTCTGGAACTCGGTGGCGGCTTCGGCGCCCCGGTGCGCGGCCAGATAGGCCTCGCCGCGCACATAGACCGGGTAGAAAGCGCCCAAAAATAATCCGTTAAAAGCGATCGCCGTTATGCACAGCTCATTGGGAACCGCGGCTTGCAGCAGTTCAATCGCCCTGGAAGGCTCGCCATGGTTCAAGGCGAGACGCGCGCGAAGGGCGGGAAGGTAGTTGAATTGGACCGAGGTGTCCTCCGGGTAGCGCCGGTCCAGATCGTCGGCGTAGGATTGCGCACGGGCAGAGTCCCCCACCAGCGCCAGCGCAAAAGCGGCCGCATATTCCACATCCCGGCTCTTCGAAAGCTTCAGCGCTTCCTCCGCGCTCCGCCTTGCCGCCGGCGCATTCCCGAAGAAGGCTTCCCACACGGCGGGCGCGGATTCGTAAGACGCGGCCCGTTCCTGCTGGCCCGCCAGTTTCGCCAAGTCCACGGCGTGGCGTGACATCGCCGCCGCCTTTTGCAACTGACCGGAACGAGCCAGCACCAGAGCCTCGGAGTGAGCCATCGAGTCTTCCGCTCCTTGCTTGCCTTTCGCCCAGGCCACTGCCCATTCCATCCCCGCCCTGTCGCCTTTAAAGAAGGAAAGGTAGAAGGAAAGAAGCATCTGGTCGGGGGATTCTATTTTGCGCTCGGACATTCGCCGCAGGGTTTCCCCGGCTTCCTCAAACTGGTCAAGACATATTTGGCTGGACGCCATGTTCACATAAGAGAACGTGTGGTCCGGATCGATCGCGATCGCTTTCCTGGATTCTTCGATCGCCTGCTTATACTTGCCGGTTCCCCTGGTACTGAACCCGGCCAACAGCCCGTGAGCGTCGCTCTGCCGGGGATAAGTTTGCGCCCACAACTCCAGGGTTCGTCGCGCCTTTTCGAGGTTTCCGGTTACGTTCCGGTCGTACATGGCTTCGATGAAGAATCTCTCCGCGTCGCTGGCGCGATCCCGTAACTGGTACGCCTTCGTCGTGCTCTCTCTCGACAGGACGGACTCTTCAAAACCGTTGTACGCCAGCCCCAGGTCTGCGAATGCCATCGCGAAGTGGGGGTCGAGTGCAACGGCGCGCCTGAGAAAGGGCAAGGCGGTGGCAGGACCGGTGGAGAAGTTAGCCTTGCGGGAGGCGCTAAAGGCTTTCAAGGCTTCGAGCGAAGGCGTCGTCGCCTCGAGAAGCGGAGTGTCGTGCTTTTCCACTGTCGTCAGCGATTCACCGACTCGCGTTCTGAATTTAGTGGCAATTTGACTCAGTGCGTTCAGCACGTCTTCTTTTCGCGTCGCTTGCATCTGCTCTTCGTCAAGGACGTCCCCGGTGCGGCAGTTCCTTGCGCGCAGTCCCAAAACGTACTGGCTACCGAGGCTGGCAACCGAGCCTTCGAGGACGGCGGCACTTCCGGTTCGCTCGCAGATTTCCTTAGCGAGCTCCGGAGTAAGCCGCGCATCCGCCGGCTGGCCCATCAGACGCAGCGTCCGCTGAACACGCTGATCGGAGACGAGGCTGAGGAAAGGCGACTGTCCGAGCTGTACCGCCAACCCCTGGCGCAGCGTCCCGTCAAATACGGAATCGCCTGTCGTGTTGGTGAAATCGGCAAGAACAATCGTGTCCTTGTCCGTGAGCTTTGGTGTG
>JBDTAT010000211.1:0-3543 GCA_039924505.1 Bryobacteraceae bacterium | reverse complement strand
AGACCTAGTGAAAAACTGCGGCCTCACACAACCCCTCAAGTCCTTGTCCTTGCCCCAGAGCTCCAACGCTAGATAGCCGTGTTCCCCTCGGAACACTTCTTCGGCTTCGAGCTTTGGCCGTTGCCTGGCCTCAACTGCAACAGGTCGGTGGCGTGTGATGCACAGGTCGTATGTCCGCGCGATTCGAAGCACCTCGATCCGCGTCAGCACGGGCGCGATGACGACGGCGTGCGGCCCGTTGACTGTGAGCGAATCGAGCGTCTGCAACCATGGGAGAGGCTCGCCATTCTCTCCGGCGAAGCTAACGTAATAGCCAACGTCGTCGGTGGCTCCGCCCGATTCCACACCGCGTACGACGTATCGTTTGGCTCGTCCCTGGTGTTCCAGGCTCAACTGGGGTTGTCCGCAGATCGCCAATTTGCGCAAGCGGTTAATCACCGTGGGCGTGAACGTTAACCCCCACCGGTTCAGTCGTCGATCGGATTCCATCAAGATCCATCCTTTCGTTCGTTCCCAAACCCGCTTCCAGCGCCTCGCGTCGAGCGAGCGCTACGAGCGCGAGCGTGAGTTCATCTGCAGCGCGCATCGTTCGCAAGAGCGCTTCGTGGTCCTCCGCTCTCCACACTTGCCCGACTCGGTCTGCTGATACATCCCCAATCCATCTCCGGACCGCCGGCGCGATCGGTCCGTTCAACTCGCCTTGCGTCACTTCGCTCATGACTTCCTCTCTGGCCGGCAATCCACGTACGCCCAAACCCGCTGACATGCGGCAGCAACGAGAACAGCATGCCGATTACGATCAACTGAATGCCGCGTCGGCTCGTGATGCCAGCAGCCGCCGCAAGTAGAAAAGCCAAAACAGCGCCAGCCATGGCGATCGACTCAATCGATACGTCAGACACCGATTGCCTCCGTAACCCTCTGGAATTCTTCCCGGAAATCGACGCGCACTAACTGGTCACCCTGGCGGCCGTAGCAGCGCCCTTCGGCGTCCAGGATCAAGTACCTGCGGCTGTCGATGTGTTTGTAATGCTCAAGGCCGTTTTCACGCCACATCCACATGAACTCTCGGCACCGACAACCGATCAGGAGTTCTAATGGCTTCCAATTGGCAGGTTCAAGCTCCATCTCAGAACCCTCCCCCTATCACGCACAAGGCCGCCGAACAGGCAAACCGCCGCATGCAATCAACGTAATCAGGGATGCGGCGGCGAGAGAATTTCCCTTATCCCACCGCATACGCACCTTCCCTTTTCTCCGGAATTGGGCACCCCAGAGCCACTCGAATCATTTCCTTGTTGCAACCAGCCCAGCAGATGTACTTCTGCGGTTCGTCGACCGAGATCGCCAGGTTGTCACCGCTCTTGTCTCTCCCCGCCGCGGCGCATGATGGGCACCGCGTGATCCAGTTTCTCCCCATCTTCCGCCGTACCTGGAGATGATCCAGGATGTGAAACTGCCTTTGTTGTGCCGGGTACTGCCAGCATGGAGTTGGCTTGATTTCCTTCTTCTCCCCTTCGATCGGCTGTCCCAGCTTCTGGAGCAGAACTCCGAGTTGTTCCTCGGACAGCTTTGTCACGCCCTTGAGGAATGCCAGTTGATTGTCGAGATTGTAATCGGCGCCGTAGAACCAGAACCGAGCGCTGATCGTGCGGTGAATTCCCAGCGGTCCACGGATCGCATTGCCGAAGTCGCCATCCTTCAGCTCGTCATGTTTTGGGAATATCTCGATTCCCTCGGCCGTACCCGCTCCTTTTACCGGGATACCGAGTTTCTGGGCCAAGCCGGAGATCAGCAGACGGCACTGTCGGGCCAGAAGCGGCTGCGCGCCAAATATCCAAAGGTGGGCGCCGCGTCGGCTCTGTTCCAGCGCGGCCTCCACCTTCTGTTGCTGCAGTTCCCACTGCAGTTCGCAAAGATGCTTTAGCGAGTCCTTATAATCCCCGTCCATGGCAATCCACTTGCATCGTTGCGTCGCCGGACTCATCGCATACACGCCGATCGTCAGATCACCTTCCAGATGTCGCCGGACCGTCTCAGCCGCCAGACTGGGCGCCTCGCCGTTTTTCCCAGCTTTAGGTCGGAAATAGTAATAGCGGCCGCTTTCCGCGTGCGGCCGCATCGATTGGAGAACGTAGGCACGCCGATTCACGAACAGCTGCCAATAGTCCTCCACATTTGTGGAAGTTGCCTGATAGCGCTTGGGCATAGCGGCTTCTCGTTTCGTCCTGCTCTTTCATAACCCGAATTCAAAACCCGCGCAAATGAACCGGCCAGGCTGTCGGTCAGCTCGCAATTCGGCGGTCATACCTCCGTTCAAGCAGCCACGGGCGCTGCGCCAGCATGGTCAGTTGGTGCGTCCGTTCCAGTACCTCGTATTCGGCCAGACTGTAGCCGCCCCATTTCTGGTCGTTGAAGTCCACGAGGTAGAACACCCCGTTCCTGCGGTCGAATACATAGACTGCACCTGACTCCGGATCCTCCGGGACCAGGGTAAAGAAAAGGGCGCCGGCCGGAAACTGAACCCAACGAACGATTTGGGCTTCTGAGCGCTCCGCCAGCCCTCGGCTGGCTTGGTCCAAGCCGACGCTTCGCTCCAAGCCAAGATCTTCCAGTGTTAGGATCGGATTCGCTGTTAGCGTCGGCGATATTCGTACTTGCATGTTGAACCTCCTGATATTCAATGGGTTACGTCCTGAGACACGCCGAGCGCAGTGAGTCTGTTCGGATCTCCATGGAGGTGGGTCTTAGGGCGGGAGTTGCGGGTTGGCCGATCGTTGAGAGTTGGCCGGGATGAGAGCTAACCGGGCGTAGCGCTATATATAAGGTGTTGTAGCCTGAGCTTGCCCTTGTACGGATTTCCCGGGCAACCAGGGGGAGAACAGACGCGTGGATGAGGAGCCAGAGTTGCGTCCGCTGCTGCCGCCACCGCGGTGTCGAGGCATCCCTCTGGGCGACGGCAATTATACGGGCTGTGCGTACGGTTATGGTGACCTTGCTCCGTTCACCGGGCCGCGCGATTGCCCTGTCTGTAACGGTTCGGGGTTCGAAAGCCCCATCGGAACAACCCTGCCGCATTCAGACTTTGGCGATCCGGACTGCTGCGGCTGCCTGAACGGCGTCATTCGGGGGGATCAGGCTGATATTGTCTGCAATGAATGCGGTACCGTGCTCCGCACTGTTCCTGCGGCGAATGTTGGGCAGACGCTGACAGAGCTGGAAATCACCCTCGAGGTTGCCAGCGAAATGTGCCCGCATTGCGGGTCGGTAAATCTGTTCCCGGGCTTTTCCAGAATACTCGCGTTCACCTGTCGCCAGTGCGGAAAGGCCGTTCTGCGTCCGGAGTAATTAGTCTAGCCCGCCCTCCAGCCGCGGGACACGGCCTACAGAAGCCAGGCATGCCGACCATACGCTCGTATGGATTGCTTCCGGATGACCGACCAATCGGACAAATGCCTGGTCGCCCTACGTCCACGTGAGGCTTGAAAACAACAAGCAAAAGAGCCGAGCCTGATCGCAGTGTCCAGCCTCGTGAAAAGACTT
>JBDTAT010000210.1:0-10627 GCA_039924505.1 Bryobacteraceae bacterium | reverse complement strand
AGTTTGAAATCTCATAGCGCGCCAAGCCCAGGTCCGCGAGAAAATCGACGCTGGTCTCGTAGAATTCGACGATCGATTCGTCGGAGGGAACGTCGCCGGCGCCGTACCTTACGCCGCCGAGCAACATCTCGCGGCCGAGGCGGCTGTCCCGATCCACCTCGAGCATATACACGGACACGTGCGCCGGCGCGAGACGCGCAATCCAGTCGAGCGATTCACGCCAACTGGCGCGTGTTTGTCCGGGGAGTCCGGCGATCAGGTCGATATTCACCTGCTCAATGCCTTGCGCGGACAGAGTGCGGACATCCGCCGCCACCGTTTCGGCCCGATGTTTGCGTCCCGTGCGCGCCAACTCCTGGGAGACGAAAGATTGCACGCCGAGACTGGCGCGGTTGATGCCGGCCCGCCGCCACGCCTTCGCGTTGTCCTTGGTGATGGTGCCGGGCGCGGCTTCGATGGTCGCCTCGATCCACGGCGCTCCCGGCACGGCAGCCACCAGTTCTGTGAAGACTCCGGAATCCATCTGGCTCGGCGTGCCGCCGCCGATGTAGAGCGTTTCCGGTATCCAGCGCCACGGGTGTGCGGCGATCTCCTGCCGCAGCCCCGCGACATATCGGGGTTCCAGCGCGCGCGGCAACACTCCGGAGGCGAAGTTGCAATAGGTACACTTCTGGCCGCAAAAAGGATAGGAAATGTAGACCCCGGCCATGGCTGATTATAACGTTACCGCTTGGTTGAGCTGCTGGCCGATGGCGGAGGCGATCAATTCATTCAGCGTCTGGCCGGACTCCGCAAGAACGAACGCGGTGCGCGCATCGCTCCAGTCTAATTTGAAACTGCGCGAGTGGGCCGACACCCAGATCTGCCGGACGGGAGTATTGGGGCTGACGACGAACTTCCCCGGTGGCTCCTCGAACTCGATGGCCAGCGCGCCGGAGTTGAAGTCGGCTTCAAAATCGTGTTCTTCCGATGCCACCGCCAGCTTGCGGTAAAGGCCAGTGAGGGCATCGTCGGCGCGATTGCGGAATTCCTGTTCGTCCATCATCGGCGGGCTACCTACACGATAGCGCGCGGCGGCTCGGAACGGCTACTTCGGCCGGGTCCGGATCACAACCGGAGGCTCCCGCAACGGCAGGCCGGCAAACGCGGGCATGATGACTTGTGCAGCGCCAGTGTTCGGGGATGTATCCCCCGGCTATTCGACAGTGCCAAGTCTTCATCGTCTTTCGAGATCCCGATTCCCGCAACTTTCGCCGGGGCGGGATCATCTGCTAACCTTGGACCGTTGCATGGACTCCGCCTGTTTGCGCCATACCGAGATCCCGCATACCTCCCGGCTGTTCGCCGACTTCCTCTATCATTTCGATCGTGTGGCGCCGTTTTACAGCCACCCGCAGGGCGATTTCGAGCGCGCGGCGGCGGAGATCGACTATCCCGGCGAGCGTCGGGCGGCACTGGTGCGGGTGCTGCGGGAACAAAATGGCGACAGCCCATCGCTTGAATTATTGGCCAAGCCCGGAACCGTTGCGGTGGTCACCGGCCAGCAGGTCGGCCTGTTCTCCGGCCCAGCCTACACCATTTACAAGGCATTAACGGCGGCGCGGCTGGCGCGCGAGTTGACGGCGCGGGGCACGCCGGCGGTTCCGGTTTTCTGGCTTGCCACCGAAGATCACGATTTCGCCGAAGTGGGCAAGGTCTGGATATTCGATGGCGCGCATCAGCCGGTGGCGCTGGAAGTCGCCGGGCCGGCCGGATCGCAGCAGCCGGTGGGCGGCATCCATCTCGATTCGTTTCCGGTGGCGGCGCTGGAAGAGACGCTGCGGCCATTCCCATTTGGCGCGGAGGTGGCGGAGCTGGTGGGCCGCGCGTATCCGGCGGGCGCGACGATGGGTGGGGCGTTTAAAACGCTGTTGCGCGAACTGCTGAGTCAGTACGGGCTGCTTTTTGTGGACCCGTTATGTCCGGAGCTGCGCGCCATCGGCGCTCCATTGCTGGCCAAAGCGGTTGAGAATGTCGTGGATCTGAAGGCGCTGCTGGTGGAGCGCAACCGCGCGCTGACCAGCGCAGGCTATCACGCGCAGGTGCATATTGAGCCGCAGACATCGCTTTTTTTTCTGCTCGAGAACGGACGCCGCGTCACGCTGCGGCGTCAAGACGGAGCGTATGTGTCGAAAGACCGGCGTTATTCGCCGGAAGAACTCGCCGGGCGAGCGTCCGAGCTATCGCCGAACGCGCTGCTGCGGCCGGTGCTCCAGGATTACATTCTTCCGACGGTGACCTACATTGGCGGACCGGCCGAGTTGGCCTACATGGCGCAGGCGCAGGTCCTGTACAGCACGCTGCTGGGCCGCATGCCGGTGGTAACTCCACGCGCCGCGTTCACGTTGCTCGATGCGCGGGCCGCGAAATTGCTGGAACGCTACGGGCTGACGATGGCGCAGGTTTTCGCGGGAAATGACGCGCTCGCCGGACACATCGCGCAGGCTCTGCTGCCGTCTTCCACCGTCCGGGAGTTTGCGGACACGACGGCGGAAATCACCGCCCGGATCGACCGGCTGGGCAGTCGTCTGAATCAGTTCGACCCCACTCTGGGCGCCGCGCTTGGAAAGAGCCGCGCGAAAATTCTCTATCAGCTCGCCAAGCTGGAACATAAAGCCGCCAGCGAGGCGATGCGGCGCCAGGAACGGGCGCAATCCGACGCGGCTTATCTTTCCGGCCTGCTGTTTCCGCACCAGCATTTGCAGGAGCGCCTCTATTCCATCCTGCCGTTTCTGGCGCAGCATGGCTTCGGCTTGATCGACCGCGTGTACGAAAACGTCCGCCTGGAATGCCACGATCACCAGGTATTGACCGTCTGAAAATTTTCTCTTATGCGAATCAATTCCGTGAAGAAAGCCCTGGCGGAGGGCAAGGTCCAGCTCGGAACAAATTTTGGCCAAATTCGTTCCGGTGAAGTGGCGCGTATTTTGGCGGCGGCCGGTTTCCATTGGGCGTTTCTCGACACCGAGCACGGGGGCTTCGGCATCGAAACCATCCAGGATTTATGCAAACTTTCGGCGATGGTGGGGCTGAGCCCGATTGTGCGCGTGGCGAGCGTTGAATACGCACTGGTGGCGCGGGCGCTCGATTGCGGCGCGCAAGGCGTCATTTTCCCGCGCATCGAATCGCCGGAACTGCTCGAAAAGGCCGTGAGCTGGACGAAATTCCCGCCCATGGGCGCGCGCGGATTCGGATTAGGCGCGCCGCAGGTGGAGTACGAGCGCGCCACGATGCCGGAGATTATCGAGCATGTGAATGCGAACACCATGGCCGTATTCCAGATTGAGACGGCGCGCGGCGTGGAAGCGCGCGAGGAGTTGCTCTCGGTTGCCGGGGTGGACGCGGTGATGATGGGACCGGCCGACCTGTCCATTTCGCTCGGCGTGGCCGGCGATTTCGAACATCCGAAGGTGGTGGAGGCCATGGAAAAGGTGCGCGATAGCTGCCGCCGGCATGGCGTCGCACCGGGCACGCAGACGCGGACGCTGGGCCTCGGCAAATTCTGGCGCGAGCGCGGGATGCAGTTTCTGGGATGCGGTAGTGAAACTGGAATGCTGTTTGAGCGGGCGTCCGAGATTGTTGCGGGGTTGCGGTAGCGGGGACCGCTCCCTCTCACGGTCACGGCTCGGAATGAGGGCGGCGGGGATTGAGGACGGGCGAATTGAGGGCGGCGTGAATTGCTGGCGGACGCTTGCGGCGAGTGTTCGTTCGTCGGCTTTTTACATGAAGTAGTCTTTTACTTTGTCGAGCAGGCCCTTCTGCTGCGGGGAATTGTCGACCGGAAGAGTTTCACGAAGCGTCTCGAACAGGCGGCGCTGCTCGCGCGTGAGGCGGCTGGGAATTTTCACGTCTATGTGAACGTACAGGTCGCCGCGGCCAGAGCCGCTGACGTTGGGCACGCCCAGGCCGCGCAGCTTGATTTGTGCGCCGGTGGACGATCCTTCCGGGATCTTCACCGTTTGCTGGTCGTCGAAGGTCATCAGATCCACTTCAGATCCCAGGGCCGCTTGCGCGACGTTAATTGGGATCGTACAGTGCAGGTCGTTTTCGTGCCGCTCGAAGACGGGATGTTCCTTCACCTTCAGCACGACATAGAGATCGCCGGGAGGTCCGTTGTTCGCGCCCGGCTGGCCTTCCTGCGATAAGCGCAGCCGCGTGCCGTTATCGACACCGGGGGGGATGGAGATCTTCAGCTTCCGTTCGATACGGACGTAGCCTTCCCCCTTGCACTCCTTGCACGGGCGCCGGATGATCTGGCCGCGGCCGCCGCAGGTGCCGCAAGTGCGCCGCACCGACAGGAAACTCTGCTGATAAATCACCTCGCCGCGGCCGCGGCAGGTGGGGCACGTCGTGACGCCGTCCTCGGGCTCGGCTCCTTTGCCGTGGCAGCGCTTGCAGGCTTCCAGGCGCGGCACCTGGATGTCGGCGGTCATGCCTTGCATGGCGTCGATCAGCGCAATCTCCAGATCGTAGCGGACATCTTCGCCGCGCTGCGCCTGGCTCTTGCGCTTGCCGCCGCCCCCGCCGAATAAATCTCCGAAACCGAAAAAATCGCCGAGAATGTCCCCGAAATCCTGGAAGGAGCTGGGGTCGAAGCCGGCCGGCCCGGTCGCGCCGCCTTGCAGGCCCGGATGGCCATAACGGTCATAGGCTGCGCGTTTTTGAGGATCGCTGAGCACCGCATAGGCTTCGGCCGCTTCCTTAAACCGCTCCTCGGCGTTGTGGTCTTCCGGATTGCGATCGGGGTGAAAGCGCAGCGCCAGTTTCCGGTAGGCGGCCTTCAGAAGTCCGTCGTCGCACTCGCGCTCTACACCGAGCACTTCGTAATAGTCGCGCTTCCCACTCATATCAGGACCGGACCGCGACCTTTACCATGGCCGGCCGTAACAGGCGGCCTTTGAAATTGTATCCGCGTTGAAATTCTTCGAGCACCGTATGGTCCTCGGCATCGTCGTTCTGGACCATCTCCACCGCGTGATGGAGGTGCGGATCGAAGGGTTTCCCGGCCGACTCGCTCGGCTCCAGTCCCAGCTTCTTGAGGGCTTCATACAGGCGGTGATAGATCATCTCAATTCCACGCGAATATTCCTTATCGGCGCTTTCCGCTTTTAATGCACGCTCGAAATCGTCCAGCACCGGCACCAGGGCAAGGATGGCTTCGCCCGAAGCGTACTCGGCCAGTTCCGCCTTTTCGTTCTGCACGCGCCGGCGGAAATTCTGAAATTCCGCTGTTTGCCGCAGGTAGCGATCCTGGATATCGGCCTTTTCCATGGCGAGTTGGTCGCGCTCGGCCGCCAATGCGGCTACTTGCAGCGCCAGTTCCGCCGCATTGGCCTGGCCGCCGCCCATCCCAACTGAATCCGCCATCGGTTCGCTCGTCTCCATAAAATTATCCATCGCGAAAATCGCGCAAAATCGGCGCGTCACCCCGCGCGGCGCGATATGCGGCTGCACGCTGGGGGTCTACTTTCAGACTAGCACGGCGATTCAAAACATCGGCGCGGTTTAGTGCGAGCCGGATTCCTGAAAGGCCTGTCCGACGTGGAGCACCGCCGACATCGCCTTGCCGTAGTCCATGCGAATCGGGCCGAGGACTGCAATTTTGGCGGATAACCCGCTCGGCAAGGTAACGGATATGCCGATCAGGGAAAGTTCCCGCAGGCTGGGATGCTCGTCGGCCAGACCCACATGTATGCCCACTTCGCCGTCGGGATGCTCCAGGAAACGGTTCAGCAACTGGAGAATACGCTTCTTCTCCTCGAGCGCATGGAACATCTCGCGCATTTTTTCGCGCGTCAGGTGAAAGTCCAGGCCCACCAGATTGCTGGCGCCCTCCAGGCAGACTTCCGGCGCCATGCCGATATCCAGCAGCCCTTTTGCGTAGAGGACCGTCAACCGGCGCAAAATCGCATCGTACGCCGCGCTTTCCTGTTCCAGCCGGTTTTGCAATTCCGCCTGCACGGCGGGCAGCGTCCATCCGGCGAAGTCGCGATTGACATAGTCGCGAATGCGGTTTAACTCTTCCTGCGCGACCTGCTCATCGAGCGCCACCACACGATTGCGGGCGACCTGGTCCCGCGTCAGCACCACCATAAGGACGCGGTGGTCCGATAGAGCGAGCAGCTCGACATGATCCAGCACCTGGCTGGCGGCGTGAACGGCGGAGGCAATTCCGACGCTCTGCGTCAATTCCGTGAGGATCTGGGAGGAGCGTTCGACGCGCGCCTCCAGCGTGTCCGCGCGCTCCAGTTCGCTCCGCAACCGCGCCAGCTCACCGGCCAGCACACGCCCAATGGCGAGCGATTGCACGTAGCTTTGAAACGCCAGCGCGGTGGGGATGCGGCCCGCGGAGGTATGCGGCTGCGCCAGATAACCGTCATCGCAGAGATCGGCCATGACGTTGCGAATGGACGCGGCGCTCAACTGATGATGCTGCCTGCGGCGCACGAGAGCGCGCGAAGGCACGGGTTCACCCGTCTCGATGTAGGTCTCGACAATCGAGTGCAATATGTCTCTATGGCGAGGCGTCATTGACCGGGTCATGGTTTATCGGTAACCGCAATACGTCCTACTACCGATTCTACGGGCGTTTGGTACACGCGGTCAAGGCGGGGTTGGTGCGTTGGGGTTGGTGAGTTGGTCGATCGCCTGCTACATCACGGGCACATGCTCAAATGTAGTCCGCGGAGTTGGCGTACCAAAGTGGCGTCGGGGCGCGAGCAGACTGAAGAGTTGAATCATACTACTGGTCATTCGTCCTTGGGCAACGGGTTCCCATCCTCTCTGAGTCTGTGAACGTTGTATGGCCCGGCGATTATCACTAATGGCACGTTGTCTCCACCGCAGCCTCCAGCACCACAATCCTCGTTAAGATTCTGCACTCTCACAATCCGTCCGTACACAGCAACCCACTCATTCGGCGCCGCAGCGGTATGGGTATACACAATCGAGTGCCCATCTGTCTTGAATTGCGGCTGTTGGGAGAAACCCAGCTTTGTGGTTTTACGGACGACCAATAACTTCGCAGCGAGGACTGACCGTTCGAGTTTGGGCCTGTCGATCGGGGGGTTCGGCATCCCTTCTTCCCGCGCTGTCCATATCTGAATCTTGTCCGACCAAACGTGTCCGTGCGTGACGACCGGATGTTCACACCGATCCTGCGACAAAAACTCATAGTGATCTGTGAGGCTGACGCTGCGCTCCATGCGTCCGACGACGGCTACAGCAGTATCGGCATAGCGGATCATGCCGCCAAGTACTGCACAGACGGTGAGCACCTTTACGTGACGGTCCGATTTATGCTGTCCAACGGCGATACCGGTGGTCATCATCACGGCGATCATCCAGCAAATCGCGGACTGCATCCAGCAGCTATCGTATACGCTTTGTCGGTTTCGTAGCGGTCTAACGTGTTCGTTCCATCCCAGGCTGTTCAGGAACTGGCCGCCGGTCTCTATTCGCTCACGATCCCCACCGGCAAGAGCGCAGAGCGGCGGCATCGGAAACGCGCTCACGACCGAAGTGCGCTGCTTTACTTGGGGACTCTGTCCAGGGCGGAGCCCCGCACACTTATCCGTTCGTGACGCGTCCCGGATCAGGGTTGCCGCCGGACTCAAAAGCTCCAAAGCGGTAGCGACCTCCGACGCCGGCGCCGCTACTGTGAGGTAGCGGTTGCAAATCGAAAGGCCATCATTTTGCGGTCTAAGGCCTAGCCCTTGGCGAAATACAGAGCCGTCGCGCGTTCCACGTCGCCCTTGGTCATGTTCGGCGGGCGGCCTTCGTAGCGGCCGATGGACACCAGGATATTGCAGATGTCGCCCGGATAGCAGGCGCGCAGCTCCGTGCGTCCTTCGCGGAGGCAGATCTTGCGGAGAAATTCGGCGCCGTCGAATTCGGGAATCAATCCGCGCGCGGTCACCACGCGGCGGAAGATTTCATCGAAGGCTTTCGCGTCCACCGCTTCGACGTAAATCTTGTTATGAATGCGCCGCAGGAACGCTTCGTCGGCTAGATCGGCGGGTTCCAGGTTGGTTGAGAACACCACCATCAACTCAAACGGGATCTGGAATTTTACGCCGTAACGCAGCGTCAGATAATCCACGCGGCGGTCGAGCGGCACGATCCAGCGGTTCAACAGATCGCGCGGCGACATAAGCTGGCGGCCGAAGTCGTCAATGATCAAAATTCCATTGTTCGCCTTCATCTGCAGCGGCGCGGCATAGATCCCCGACGCCTCATCCAGGCGCAGCTCCAACATGCTGGGAATCAATTCGCCGCCGACTACGATGCAGGGGCGCCGGCAGCGGATCCACCGCGGGTCGATCTCCGCGTCATCCATGTCCATCGGTTGATGCACCACGGGGTCGTACAAGTTGATAATCTGGTTGTCGACCTCCACCGAATAAGGAATCAGCACGCCGTCGTCGTAGACCCGTAACATCCGCTCCGCGATGCTGGTCTTTCCGTTTCCGGTCGGCCCGTAAACAAAGATGGAGTTTTGCGAAATTAAGGCCGGACCGAGTTGGTCCAGAAGACGGTCTGAAATGACCAGGTCCGAGAATGCCGAACGCAGAACCATGCGGTCGATATGCACGGTGGCGGACTGCAGCTTGGTGGCGGAGGCATACTCGCTGAGCGAAACCGGGCAAGATCCGGCGTACTGGGTGATTTGGAAGCGCTCGGCCGCCAGCGTTTTGCCGGCCGTGGATAGGGAAAAGTTATAGTCGTTCCCGTCCATCCCCTTCACTTCCACCAGTTGCTGCTGGCGCATGTGGCGGAAGATGGCATCGACCACGGGAATTGAAAGCCGCAAGGATTTGCCGATTCCGCGCAGGCTGCTGTAACCTTCCAGTAGCAGCCGCCGCAGCATCAAATCGCGCACCAGGGACTGTTTGATGCCTAGCTCCTCAAAGTTCTGGGGTATCGCGGGCGCGAAAGCTGGTTTGGTTTGCACCGGGCTGGTTTGAACGGGGATAAGAGTTGCCATGATTGGGAGCGGGAGCCCTCCTGGCAGGTCTATCGGCTAAATCGCGGTAGTAGTTTATGCACGCCGCCAGACATCTGTACGTCATATTCTATTGACGAACCCGCGCATCACGGACGGCGGCGCGAAGGAGTTTGTTGCCCTCCGCCGAATCGCTTCCGGTGTCTGCGTCATTGCCGGTCTCATAAGCGCGGCTGGCGCGTGCTCCGGGGCCCAAAGCGCCTCCGAATTGGCTCGCCAGGCGCATGAAGCGGAGAATTCGGGGCGCCTCGTGCAGGCTTATGTGCTGTACACGGAAGCGGCTACCCTCGACCCCTCGAATCGCGCTTATGCCGAGCGGAGCCGGAGGCTGCGGCCGCTGGCTGCGGCGCACGACGCAACGAACGCGTTGGCGAGTGTTAACGCTCCCGATCCGGCCGCCGACGCGATTACCGGCGCGATCTCGCCGGTCGAAATGGAAGAGACCCGCCGCTTGCTGCCGCCCCCGCACCTGGACTTGCCGGCCGGTTCGCACAGCTTCGATCTGCGCGGCGATTCCAAGCTGGTTTTCGAACAGATCGCCGCGTCCTGCGGGTTGACGGTGCTGTGGGAATTGGACTATCAGCCGACGCCCGGATTTCATTTCAGCTTGGCGGGCGCCGATTGCCGCACTGCGCTCCGCGCCGCGATGGACGCCGGGAATTCGTTCGTCGTGCCGATTTCGCCGCACGCCATCGAGGTGGCCCGCGACACCGTTCAGAAGCGCGCGGAGCTGGAGCCGGTGGTCGCCCGCGCATTCCCCATTGCCGAGCGCGCCTCCATTCCGGAGGTGCAGGAGATTACGGTCGCCATTCAGCAATCGCTCGAGATCCGCCGTATTGTCGTGGACCCGCAGAAGCGTCTGATTTACATGCGCGACCGCGCCTCCAAGGTGAAGACCGCGGAAGCGTTGCTGTCGGAGATGATCGGCTACCGGCCGCAGGTGTCGATCGAAGTCGATTATGTCAGCGTGGACAAAGACACTTCGCTGAAGTGGGGCGCCACACTTCAGAACTCGTTTCCGCTGGCGAATTTCAGCAACATCGCGAATCTGGCGCCGGCGCTTCCGGCGGGGATCGCAAAATTCCTCACATTTGGCGGCGGGGCGTCGTTAATCGGCATCGGAATCACGGACGCGGCCGCGTTCGCCACGGCCACGCGGTCGAAGTCCAGCACGTCGCTCGAATCGACGGTGGTGACGTTGGACGGCCAGGCCGCGTCGCTACACGTCGGCGAAAAGTATCCGATTCTCTCGAACGGCTATTTTGGAACCACGACAGGCACCGGGCAGGTGTACACACCGCCGCCGTCGTTCACCTTCGAGGACCTGGGGCTGGTGCTGAAAGTGACGCCGGCGGTGCATGGCATGGAGGACGTCACGTTGGACCTGGATGCGGAGTTCAAGGTGCTGGGCACGTCGACCGTCGACGGGATCCCGGTGGTGAACGACCGCAAATTCACGGGCAAAGTGCGCCTGGCGAACGGCGAGTGGGCGGTGGTCGCCGGTCTGGTGAACAAGACCAATTCGCGCACGTACAGTGGCTTTCCATGGCTCGACCGCATCTCGCTGCTGCGGTCGCTGTTCGG
>JBDTAT010000209.1:0-9498 GCA_039924505.1 Bryobacteraceae bacterium | reverse complement strand
AGCAATGCATGCACGGCATTGAGCCGCGTAATGGTCAGCACCGTGGAGATTATGGCCACGATCCCGGCGATATAAAAAGCAGCTTCCATAAAACGGGTTATGGCATCAGGCTTCGGAGGTCCACCGGACGCGCCTCGTTTTCCGCCTCCCCCCTATCTTTGCCGCCGATCCGCACCCCGCTAACACGCCAGAAATTGTAGTCGTGATACTTGCCGGGGCCGTCGATCATCAGGTCTTCCTTCTCATAAACGAGATTTTGGCGGTTGTATTCTCCCATTTCAAAATCCGGCGTGAGCTGGATCGCGTAGGTGGGGCACGCTTCCTCACAGTAGCCGCAGAAAATGCATCGCGAGAAATTGATGCGGAAAAATTCCGGATAGCGGCGGCCGTCTTTATCTTCGGTGGCCTGAAGCGCGATGCAGTCCACCGGGCAGGCGATCGCGCAGAGGTAGCAGGCAACACACCGCTCGCCTCCGTCCGGGTCTCGCGAAAGAATGATGCGTCCTCGCCAGCGGGGGGCCAGGTACGGCTTCTGCTCGGGATATTGGACCGTAACCCGCCGCCGGAAAGTGTGCAGGAACACGTTCCAGATCGTTCTCATTGAACTCCACATCTCAACCCACCTTTCTTATCGCTTTTATTTCCAGGCCACCACGATGGCGCCGGTTACCATCAGATTGACCAGCGCCAGCGGAAGCATCACCTTCCAACCAAAGGACATCAACTGATCGAAACGGAGCCTCGGAAGCGAGGCCCGCAATAAAATGAAAAAGCAGATAAATGCAAACGTCTTGATTACGAACCAAACGATTGGAGGCAGCCACGGACCCAGCCAGCCGCCGAAGAACAACACCGTAATCATGGATGAGATCAGTGTAATGCCGAGGTATTCGCCGACGAAGAACATTCCGAACTTCATGCCGGAGTACTCGGAATGGAAGCCGGCAACGAGTTCGGCTTCGGCTTCCGGGAGGTCGAAGGGCAGCCGCCGCGCCTCGGCCACGCCCGCGGTGAGAAACAAAACGAAGCCGAGGAACTGGGGCACCACGAACCACAATTTCCGTTGCGCTTCGACGATCGCCGTCAGGCTGAAGGAACCGGCCAGCAGCACGACACCCATCAGCGAAAGACTCATGAAGACTTCGTAGCTGATCATTTGCGCGGCGCCGCGCAGCCCTCCGTTCAGGGAGTATTTATTATCGGACGCCCAGCCCGCGAGCACGATGCTGTAAACGCCCAGCGAGGACAACCCCAGGAAGAAGAGCAACGCGACGTTAAGGTCCACGACGATGATGCCCGGAGCGAACGGCACCACGGCGAACGAGAGCAGGACCGTCGCTACGACGATGGCCGGCGCAATAACGAAAACAGGTTTATCCGCGAATGGCGGTGTCCAATCTTCCTTGGCGAAGATCTTGATCATGTCCGCGAGAGGTTGCAGGAGACCGAACGGTCCCACGCGATTCGGCCCATAGCGATCCTGCCATAACGCCAGAAGCCGGCGTTCCACCCAGATCAGCAACGCCGCAAGGCTGAGAGTCACGATCAGGATTCCGGCAATCGCGGCGATGGGGTAGGGGCTCGTCATACGGTTTTCAAAATCCGGCACCAGGCCGGAAGCGCCGCGCCGCGCGCCGGCGGCAAACCCGCCACCAAGCCCGCGATCCCCGGCGGCAACTCCGGCTGCACTTTCAGCGGCAAGCGGAACCTCGCGCCGTTTAGTTCAATCTCAACTTCTTGCCCGGCCGACGCCTGAAGACGCGCCGCATCTTCCACGCTCACAGCCAGGCACGGAGCAGGAACAAGTTCGGCGATCGCCGGCGCGGACAGGGTCAATTCCTCCGAACCAAAAATATGCTCCATCGGAACCACCAGCCATTCCGCATCGCGGCGTGCGAAGGCGGCCGGGATGGTGGCGAAGTAAACGCCTCTCTGTGTGGGCTGAAATAAGCGAACTCCGGGATCGCCGCCTCGGAGCGCACCGCCGATGCCGGCCTGAAACTTGTTCACCGCTTGAATGGAATTCCAGCCAGGCGACCAGAAGAAGGGCTGAAGTGCGCCCGGTGGCTGATCGGAAGTGCCCTCCATGGAATAAGCCAGAGCGGAGTCGGGGTCATCGGGCGGCTTGGGCTCAACCACGCTAATGTTGGCGGTGATGGAAGTGAGCCCACTGAAGCGGATGGGTTCGCGGGGAATTTTCGCGCCCGCCATGCGGAACTTCGACGAAGGCGCGGCTTGGACGGCGGGAGCGAGCCGCGGCAACGCCTCCGCCATGGCTGCGAGGAGCTCATCGAGCGTTGTCCAGGCCGGGTCGCCCAACCACCGCCAGCTCTCCCGCACCTCGTCTTGTTGCGCGAACACCGAGAAAAATCGTTGCGCGCGCCCTTCGCTGCTTACCAGCGTGCCGTCCGACTCCGCCAATGTGCCGGCCGGAAGAAGCAGTTCGGCCTTCTCCGTCGTGTCGTTCGTCAGGTGATCGAGCACGACGACGTGCCGTGCCGATTGCAGGAATCCATCCACCCCCTTTGGCGGGACTCGCCGGTAGAGATCGTTCTCGAGGATGATCAGGGTCTCGGCGTCACCGTCTTCAGCCATGCGGAAAGCCTCGCTGAGAGGCTTTGGGTCCATGAGCGCCAAACCGAAGCTGTTACACTCGGGCGCGACAAAGCTTAGCGCGGAGGGGCGGCCGCCATCGCACAATGCTTTCGCCACGTTCGCCGCGGATTGAATGACGGCATCGCTCCGACAACTGAGTCCGGAAATTACGAGTGGCCGCTTCGCGCTTTTCAATGCGTTCGCGATGATGCGCGCCAGATCCCGCATCTCTTCGGCCAAGTTTGAAACCTCGGGCGCAGCCGGGTCAATCTCATGAGCGACGGCGAAGCCCAGGCGTGCGACATCCACCGGCGCCGCCCGATACGTTGTTGTGGCGACATCATCCAGGCGCGTGGCGCCTGGTGCCGCGATGAACAAAGGACTCTTTGCATCCTGTGCGGCTTCGCGCACAGCGTCGTCCATCCATAAAGGAATTTTTAGCTTTTGCGCAATCGCGAACCCTTGCTGACGCACGGACTGGCGCAGGCTGAGTCCCATCCGGGGCGCCGAGTTGGTGACGTCTTCGCCGAGGATCAACACGGCGTCCGATAGTTCAATGTCATGAAGAGATGGCGAGCGGGCGGGCCCCGCCCTGAGAATCTCAAGCATCGTTGTGATCATGCGCCACTGGTTGTCATCAACGCCGGCGAAGAAGCGATCCTTTCCGACCAGCCTGCGCAGCGCGAAGTTGGCCTCGAGCGATGCCCGCGGTGAGCCAATGCCGATCGCCTTTCCGCCGCTCACGAGAGATTTCAGTTTTCGCTCCGCCTCATCGGTGGAAATAGATTGCCCATCGAGGCGTGCTGTTCGAATTCTGTGTTCGCTATTTACGAACTCATAGCCGTAACGCCCACGGTCGCAAAGGAAATAGCCGTTCACCTCGCTGTTGAACCTGGTCAATACCCGGCGCAGCAACCCATAGCGTTCGCCAATAGTAGTGTTGCAGCCGGCTCCGCAGTGGCCGCAAATCGAAGGAGCCATCCGCAGATCCCATTTGCGCGTATAGTGGCGCCGCAGCGTGGCATCGGTAAAAACGCCCGTGGGGCAGACTTCCACCAGGTTGCCCGTGAACTCATTCTCCAGAACTCCGTCTTCATAGCGGCCGAAATATACGGTGTTCGATATGGAAAACACGTTGAAGTCGTGCCCGCCGGCGTACTCGCGATAGAACCGCACGCACCGGTAGCACTGGATGCAGCGATTCATTTCGTGGCTCAGGAAAGGGCCGAGGTACTGGTTGCGAAACGTGCGCTTCTTGAACCGCGTGCGGCGGTAGTCGTGGCCGGTCATGACCGTCATGTCCTGCAGATGGCACTCGCCGCCTACGTCGCACACCGGGCAGTCGTGCGGATGGTTCAGCATCATCCCCTCGACGATTGCGGCGCGGAAAGCGACGGCTTCCGGATCGTCAATCGAGATTCGCGTCTCTTCCTTGGCGGGTGTCATGCACGCCATCACAATTTTGCCCTTGGTGTCCTTTTCATCCTTGAAATGTTTGACGGCGCACTGGCGGCATGCGCCCACCGATCCCAGGGCGGGATGCCAGCAGAAGTACGGCAAATTGAAGCCCCGTGAAAGGCACGCGACGAGCAGATCTTGCTTCGGGTCCGCGTCGTAGGGTTTGCCGTCGATGTATATGGTTCCCATCAGCTTCGGAAAGGACAGCCCTTCTCGGTTATATGCCGCTCGAAATCTTCGTGAAAATACTTTAGTGCGCTCTGCAGAGGTTCCGCCGCGCCCGGCGCCAAAGCGCAAAAAGTATGACTAGGGTCCCAGAACTTGGTCTGGAATTCCAGCTTCTCCATGTCGCCCGGCTTTCCGCCACCATCCTCCAGCGCATCCAGAATCTGCTCCGCCCAGTTCAGGCCGCTCCAACACGGCGTACACCAGCCGCAGGATTCCTGCGCAAAAAAGTGTATGAGGTTGCGTGTCATGCCCACCGGACAGGTCTGGTCATCCAACACGACCATGGTTCCTGTCCCCAGGCGGCTTCCCACTTTCTGCACTTCGGTAAAATCAAGCGGAACGTCGAGATGCTGTTCAGTCAGAAAATCGGTAGATGCGCCGCCAGGCAGCGCGCCACGGAACCGCAGCCCGTCGAGCATTCCTCCAGCGTGATCTTCAACGACTTCGCGCATCGTGGATCCCATCGGCAGCTCCCATAGTCCAGGCCGTTTCACTTTCCCACTAGCGCCATAAAGTTTGGTTCCTGCATCCTTAGTGCGGCTCAAACTTTGGAACCATGCGGCGCCGTGGTTGATGATGTGGGGCACGTTCGCGAGAGTTTCGACATTGTTCACAATGGTCGGCTTGCCGAACAGACCAGACACTGGCGGGAAGGGTGGTTTCGCGCGCGGGTTGGCGCGTTTGCCCTCGAGCGCGTTGAGCAGCCCGGTCTCCTCGCCGCACATGTATCGCCCGGCGCTGACGTGCAGATACATCTCCAGGCTGTAATCCGAGTCGAGAATCTTCTTGCCCAGGTAACCGGCCGAGTACGCTTCCGCCAGCGCCCGGGCTAGTCTCTCCTGCGATAGTTTATATTCACCCCGCACGAAGATGTAGGCCACGTCCGACTGATTCGCGTAGCCCGCCAGGATCATTCCCTCAATCAGTCCGTGCGGGTTTCCCTCCATCAGGTAGCGATCCTTGAAAGTGCCGGGTTCCATCTCGTCGGCGTTGGCGATAACATATTTCGGCCGCGGCGCATCCGCGCCCATCGGAGTGAAGCTCCATTTGGTCCCCGTGGAGAATCCCGCGCCGCCCCGGCCGCGCAAGCCCGAGTCCTTCACTTCCTCCTGCACTTTTTGAGGTGTCATGTTCCGCAGTGCCTTGCGCAACGCCTGGTAGCCATCCGCGCGTTGGTAACCTTCGAGGTCGAGGCCCCGGCCGTCCTGTGGGATGTCTTTGGTGAGCGGCTTCTCCAGAGTCATAGCTACTTGCATTCCTCCAAGAGCTTGTCGATCTTGTCTGGATCCAGATTCACATGAAGATTGTTGTCAATAGTCATGGCGGGGGCGCCTTCGCAAGCCCCCAGGCATACGATGGGCAACAGCGTGCACCGGTTGTCGGGCGTGGTTTCGCCAAACCGGATTCCGAGGCGACCGGTCAGATGCGCGCGCAAACGGTCGTAGCCCATGATCCAACAGCTCACGCTGTCGCAAAGCATGATCACGTGCCGCCCTACCGGCTTCCGGAAGATCAGGTTGTAGAACGTTGCCACGCCGTCGAGATCGGCCGGCGACATTCCGAGCAGCTCGCCAATGTCGCGAATGCCATCGTCGGAAACCCAGCCGCGGTGCCGCTGCACGATCTTCATGGCATCGATGCACACCGCCTCCTTGGTGGGATAGCGCGCCATCTCCGCCTCAATCTCCTGCCGTTCTTCAGCCGTCAGCATTTTCCTTCTTCCTCATCGATCCACATCCGCCAGCACGTAGTCCATCGCGCCCAGGACGGCGAACACGTCGGGGATCATCCGGCCGCGGATGAGCTGAGGCAGCATCTGCATGTGGGCGAACGACGGCGTCCGGATGCGAGTCCGGTATGACGTGACGCCGCCATCGCTCACCAGATAGTAACCGTTGTTTCCCTTGGTGGCTTCGATCGCGCCGAGCGCCTCGCCTGGCGGAATGGGAGGTCCCCAGCTCACGCCCAAAAAGTGCGTGATCAGCGTTTCAATATCGTGCATCGTGCGATCCTTAACCGGCGGCGTTGCCAGTGGCTGATGCGATTTATACGAGCCCTCCGGCATATTGTTCACGCACTGTTCGATGATGCGCAGGCTCTGGCGCATCTCCTCGACGCGCACCAGGCCGCGGTCGTAGCAGTCTCCATGCTGGCCTGTGGGAATGTCGAATTCGAACTGTTCGTAGCCGGAGTAGGGTTGCTTCTTGCGGAAGTCCCACTCAAAACCGCAGGCGCGCAGGTTCGGGCCCGTGATGCCCCATTCGATGGCCTCCTCCGTTGTGAAGGCTCCCACGCCTTTCGTGCGCGCCTGGAAGATCCCGTTCCGCATCACTTCCTTGTCGTACTCGATCAGGCGCGGCGGCAAGTACTTGATGAAATCGCGGATCATCGTGTCCCAGCCTTTTGGCAGGTCGTCCACCACCCCGCCAATGCGGAACCAGTTGGGATGCATGCGCGCGCCGCAAACGGCTTCGATGATTCCGAAAGCGCGTTCGCGGTCGTTGAATGTATAAAAGACCGGCGAGAGCTGGCCCAGATCCTGAGCGAAAGTCCCGTACCAGACCAGGTGGCTAATGATCCGGAACAACTCCGACAGCATGACCCGGATGACCTTCCCGCGAGCCGGCACTTCGATTTTCGCCAGCTTCTCCACGGCCATCAGGTACGCCAGGTTGTTCATCACCCCGCCGAGATAATCGATGCGGTCGGTATAGGGAATGTAGGTGTGCCAGGACTGCCGCTCTCCCATCTTTTCGGCGCCGCGGTGATGGAAGCCGATTTCCGGCACGGCATCCACGATCTCCTCGCCATCAAGCTGCAGGACGACGCGCAGCACTCCGTGCGTCCCCGGGTGTTGCGGGCCGACATTTAGAAAGATGAAATCCGTTCCGTCGCGTCCCGGCTTCATGCCCCACGCTTCCGGTCGAAAGCGCAGCGCTTCCTGCTCCGCCTCCTGCTTCTCGTCGGGCAACTGGAACGGACCCATTTCAGTGGCGCGCGCGGGATGATCTTTCAACAGTGGATGTCCTACCCAGGTTTTCGGCATCAGGATGCGTTCCAGGTGCGGATGCCCCTGAAAACGGATTCCGAACATGTCCCAGACTTCCCTTTCGTACCAATTCGCCGCGGGCCAAAGATCCGTAATGGTGTCGATCGGCGGCTGATCCTGTTTTAGCGGCACTTTAATACGGATGTATTCGTTCCGCTCAAACGACAGGAGGTGATACACCACCGTGAAGTCGCTTGGGGGCTGGCCCTCCCGGTGAACCCGCATCCGCTCATCGATGGCTGTGAGATCGTACAGCATCCGGTACGGCTGGTCCACTTCGTCCTTCAGGTAACGGAGTGCATCGTGGGCGTTCTGCCTGGCGATCCAGAAGGACGGGATTCCGTCGATGGTGCGCTGAGGCTCGATGGCGCTTTCGCCCAGCTTCTGGCTCAATTGGTCGCCGATATGGGTAGAGGCAGCGATCGTCATCAGACTTCATCGGGAGGCCGGAGCAGCGTGGTGCGCTGTCGCTCTGGCTGCTTGAGATCGCGCAGCGAAGGCAGGGGCGGGCGTGCGGTGGTTTGTGGGCCAGCCACCCAGCTCAAAGGCCGCCGCTCCGTTCCGACCGCCTTTTGCAGTAACAGCAACCCTTCCTCAAAAGCGTCGGGCCGTGGGGGACAGCCTGGCACGTACACATCCACCGGAAGAAACTTGTCCACACCCTGCACCACACTGTAGATGTCGTACATTCCCCCGGAATTGGCGCACGACCCCATCGAGATCACCCAGCGCGGCTCCATCATCTGCTCGTAAAGGCGCTGAATCACGGGCGCCATCTTGATGAAAACAGTGCCCGCGATCACCATCAGGTCGGCTTCGCGCGGCGTTCCGCGGATCACTTCCGCGCCGAACCGGGAGATATCGTATTTACTGGTCAAGCTGGTGGCCATCTCCACGTAGCAGCACGAAAGTCCAAAGTTGAACGGCCAGATGGAGTTCTTCCGGCCCCACGCCAGCAGATCCTGAAGGCGGGAGAAAATCACACTCTGCCGCACGCTGCTTTCGGCCAGGCTCTCGCCGGGCCGTACAAGCTCCTGGAGGGAGTTCCGCTGTTTATCTGGAGAATTGCGCGGCGAATTCATCGGATCTTCTCCTGCGTATGTGGACCCGCCGGGAACCAGTCAAGCGCTCCCGCCCGCCAGATGTAGGCCAAAGCCGCAAGCAAGACTCCAACGAAGATGAGCACCTCCACGTATCCAGTCCAGCCCAGCTCACGGCCGGCGATCGCCCATAGAAATATGAAAACGGCTTCCAGGTCGAAAATAACGAAGAACATGGCCACCAGATAGAACTTGACGGACAGGCGCACTTGCGCCGAACCTTCCGAACGGATGCCCGATTCGTACGGCGCTCCGGTCGCTGGTTCTTCATGCCTCTGGCCCAAAACGTAGGAAAGCGCGAGCATTGCCGCTACTAGTAAGATCACCAGGGCGAAGTAAACCGCCAACGGCCAAACGATCGCTTCACGCATCTTGTGTCCCGCTAGCGGCAGACCGCGCGATGGTCAGCAGAAAGGCACTGTCTTCCAGCGCCTCGACATCATGCCGCACCTCATGATCGAGAGCCAGAAGATGTCCCACGGGCAGATCGAAATCCTTTCCCGCCACACGCATCCGAATATGGCCGGCGATGGTTTGCACGGAAATTCTTCCGTCCGCGTGGTGTTCCTCAATGCGCATCTTCGCTTTCACCAGCATTAGAACGATTCGAAAATTTGGATACTTGACCAAGGTCTTGGCGTTGCGTCCGTTCTGCCAAGCCGGCTCGCTTTTCATTTGTTCAATCTGAGCCTTCAAATCGAATTCAAGAAATGCGCCGGCCGTAGGCTCGGGCGTTCTCTGCGCTCCAGCGTGAGATGCTTGCGGTTGACCGGAATCCATGCTCTCATTGCCTCCTCGACGTTTGATCCCCGAAACTTCCAGCGGCCGGAACTGCTCCACAAGTCAATCGGGCGAGACTATCTAACCTTGGCTGCGACAATCTGCAAGATGCCTTGGTCCATCGACGTCGGCATCCGTCCCGAAAATGACTATGGCTCACATTATTTTGTACGACAAATGACTATGGCTCACATTATTTTGTACGACAGAGGTTCCCGGCGCGGCGAATACCTTTGGTGGATGAAGCGTCAGTCACCCGTGAAAAGTTGCCGGAGATTCTCATGAAAC
>JBDTAT010000208.1:0-2557 GCA_039924505.1 Bryobacteraceae bacterium | reverse complement strand
AGGAAGCGGCGGTTCCCCACGTTCAACCCGGTCACTCCCACGGTCCATTTTTCGCCAATGCTCTTGCCCAGCGAAAAGTCGAAAGTCGTGTGCGGTTCCAGGTGCCGCGGCGTATCGCTCGATCCATCCGTGAAGCCGGAGCCGTAATATACGCCTCCCGCCGCCCACGACCGCCACGGGAGGCTCCAGTTGAAATTCCCGTGCAGGGTATGGCGCTGGTCGTGGTCCAGAAAGAAGTATCCGTCGTCCCGCGGCGAAAAGTCCGTTAACCCGCCCGTAATGGAGCCTTCACCCTCGGCATGCTGATACGAATACGCGATGGTGGCTTCGCCGCGCCGGAACAGCCGGGGCGACCGCAGACTGAACTCCCATCCGTAAATCCGCGCCCCGGCGATGGACAACGGGAAGAACAGATTCGAATTGCCGATCGCGTTATGGTCGAAATAGTTCCGCGCCCGTTGCCGGAAACTGTTGACATCGAAATTCCAGCCGCGCAGGGGAATCGTGAGGCCCACCTGGTTTTCCTCATCGCGCTCGCCCTTCAGCGGGATGAATCCCAGCCCTTGCGTCACAGCGAAATTGAGCAGCGGCCCGGAGACGGTTGAAAGCGGCGGCGCTTGGTAATAGCGTCCGTAGAAGCCCCGCAAAATCCAATTCAGATGGGGGATGCGGATGGCCGCGCCTACGCGCGGGCTGGCTGCGTTTTCCGAGACCGCTCCGGAAAAATGCGTCAAGCGCATCCCTCCCGTCAGGGTTAACCAGCTCGTCAGCTTGTACTGGTCTTCCAGAAACGCGGACTCCAGATGGCCGGTGGATAGCTTCTCCTGCGTCACGTTCGCGCCTGTGCCGTCGTTGGCAAGCAGGCCGACGAATTCATCGTCGTGCTGCCCAAATCCGTAGACGCCAAATCGCGCATCGTGTTTTTTGGTCACCGCGCTGAGAGCAATTTGCGCGCCAGCATACGTCGAATCCAGGTGTTCGGTGGTTGCAACAGGAATGTCGTTCGGATCGCTATCGTAGTTGGCCCGATTAAAATGCGCGAAGGGTGAAACGGTCAACAGCAGAGCCGGTGAAAACGTGCGGGCCCAGGTTGCGTCCGCGACCACGTCGCGCTCGCGCTCCACGTCGCGGATGCCGGAGTCGACAGCGGGCTGGTCGTTCGGAATCTGATAATCGTCGCGGCGCAGCGAGGTCACAAAGCGGAACTGATTCGCCGGGTTCGCGTTGTAGATCAGCGAGCCGAATCCGCCCAGGCCCCACACGCGGTCATGCAGCACTTCAGGTCCCGGCGTTTCCAACCCATAATCGCTACGGTTTCCGTTCACGCTGCCGAAGTACGCAAACTTCTCCGTGTGATCGCCGAAATTCACCTGATCGTTCGTTTGTCCGAACGTGCCCACGGTGGTATTCACTTCCATCTCGCGATTGCGTTCGAAACCCGTCCGCGGAACTACGTTGAAGACGCCGTAGGTGCGGTCGCCCCATTCCGAGGAGTAGCCGCCGCGCTGCACTTCCAGATAGTCGATATCTTTCGGATCGATTTGCGGACCGACGTTGCTCGCGATATTCGTATTCGGAATCGGAATGCCGTCAATCGCCCACGTCACCTGGTGGCCGCCGCGCACGTGAAGCTGATCGTGCGTCATGTAGGCGCCGGGCACAAAGTCAGTGATCATGGCCATGCTGTTCGTTAAATCCGCGCCCGGCGTGCGCGCGATTTCCGCGCGATTCACCAGCGTGGTTGGCGTGAACGATTGCGTTTCTACTTCGTCCGGCGTCTCAGCGACTTCCACCGATGCGCGCTGCTCGGCCAGCCGAAGCTGGAAGTGCATTATGGGCAGGCTGCTGGAGCCGACCACTACGGTCTGCTCCGCCGCCGCGAATCCCGGATGCTGCACTTGAATCGTGTACTCGCCCACAGGCGCCGCTGAAAATGCGAATTGCCCGGAATCATTAGTTCGCACCGTCTGCGTATAGGCGGAGCGCGCCGCGCGCAGCGTCACCTCCGCCGCGGCAATCGGCCGATGGCTTGGGTCGTGTACCACTCCCCGCACGGTGTCTAAAACACTCGCGAACATCGGCAATGCGATAACGGAAAATAAAACACATGAGCGAATCGAAGACATAGGTTCTCCTCAAAGTTGGGGAAACCGCTCCCTTGCGGTCGCGGCTCGGAAAGATCCTCGGAAACCGCTCGCTGTGGTCGCGGCTCGGAATGTGGGCCGGGGCGCGGGGAATTAGGCCCACCTGGTTCGCCGGTTGAGACTCAGAGGAAATCGGGAGGAGGACGCTGGTACAAGTGCGGAGCGTATGCGCGCCGAACGGTTGGAGAGGTTGCCGGGCCGATCCGCTCAGCCGCCGGCGACACTCCGGATCGAGCCCGGTCTGCCGGAAAAAATAACGGGGCGTCCGCGGCGGCCATGCCCAAAATCTCGCAGCTGCAATGATTGCCGCAGGCCGGAGCGGTATTAAAACCCGGTCTGCCCGGTTTCTTCAAGCAGCAATTTCCGCGCTTGCCGCGGCAGCACGCCATGCCGGAAGAGTCTGCACCGACCAC
>JBDTAT010000207.1:0-10808 GCA_039924505.1 Bryobacteraceae bacterium | reverse complement strand
TTCTCGCCGTCGTCATCGAGCTTCTCCTTCTGTCAACGACTCCGCCCGAATCTTAGCTTATTGCCTGGTCTGAATTCCTGGGTCCACTATACTTCCCCGGCCATCGAATTCCTGAATTTCATCGCCGCGTGGAGTTCACCGTCATTCTCACAGGACCCACGCGCTAAAATAGTGAATGAATGAACACCAAGAATAGCTTCGGCGCGGCGGCGGGTCTCCGCGCCGGCGGCCGGGAATATCGGATCGCGCGCTTGGACTCGCTCGAAAAGGCCGGTGTGGCGAATATCGCCCGCATTCCTTACTCCATCAAGATCCTGCTCGAGAACCTGCTGCGTTGCGAAGATGGCCGGAGCGTGAAGGCTGCCGACATTGAATACATCGCAAAATGGGACATCAACGCCGCAGCGCGCGAGATCAACTTCCGGCCGGCGCGCGTATTGTTGCAGGATTTCACTGGCGTTCCTTGCGTGGTGGACCTCGGCGCGATGCGCGACGCGCTACAACGAATGGGCGCCGACCCGACGCGCGCGAATCCATTGATCCCCGTGGATCTGGTGATCGATCATTCCGTGCAAGTGGACCAGTTCGGATCCGCCGGCGCATTTGACGCCAACGCGCTGCTCGAATATCAGCGCAACCGCGAGCGGTATGGCTTTCTTCGCTGGGGCCAGTCGGCGTTCCGTAATTTTCGCGTGGTGCCGCCCGACACCGGCATTGTTCACCAGGTGAATCTGGAGTATCTGGCGCAAGTTGTGTTCGCCCGGAACGGCGAGGCGTATCCCGATTCGCTGGTCGGCACGGATTCTCACACCACCATGGTGAACGGGTTGGGTGTGGTCGGCTGGGGAGTCGGCGGCATTGAAGCCGAGGCGTGCATGTTGGGTCAGCCGATCTCGATGCTGCTTCCGCCGGTGGTCGGGTTCAAACTGGCGGGCCGGTTGCCTGAGGGCGCGACGGCGACCGATCTGGTGTTGACCGTCACCCAGATGCTGCGCAAGAAGGGCGTGGTCGGAAAGTTCGTCGAATTCTACGGAGCGGGCGTCTCCGCGCTCAGCGTAGCCGATCGCGCCACCATCGCCAACATGGCGCCTGAGTACGGCGCTACCGTCGGCACCTTCCCGGTGGACGGGGCCACGCTCGATTATTTGCGCATCACGAATCGCCCGGAGGATTTGATCGCGCTAGTGGAAACCTATGCGAAGGAACAGGGTCTGTTTCAGAGCGAATCCTCTCCGGAGCCGGTCTATTCCGACTCCATCGAGTTGGACTTGAGCGCCGTCGTGCCATCGCTCGCCGGCCCCAAGCGCCCGCAGGATCGCATCAATTTGCCGGACGTCAAAAAGAATTTTCTCGGAACGCTCACCGCTCCGCCCAAGCATGTGGAGATCGGAACCAACGGCGATCGCGCCACCATTCAAGATGGTTCCGTGGTCATCGCGGCGATCACAAGCTGCACCAACACGTCCAACCCGTCGGTGATGATTGCCGCCGGCCTGCTGGCAAAAAAGGCCGTCGAGCGCGGCCTGAAAACGCCCCCCTGGGTGAAGACCAGTCTGGCCCCCGGCTCCAAGGTGGTCACCGATTATTTGGATGACGCCGGTCTTACGCGCTATCTGGACGCGCTGAAATTTAATCTGGTCGGCTATGGCTGCACCACCTGCATCGGCAACAGCGGCCCGTTGCTTCCGCCCGTCGCCGAAGCCGTGCAGAAAGAAGATCTCACGGTGGCTGCCGTGCTAAGCGGCAATCGCAATTTCGAAGGCCGCGTCAACTCACTGGTGCGCGCGAACTATCTCGCGTCGCCACCGCTGGTTGTGGCGTATGCGCTGGCGGGGCGCGTCGATATCGATCTTCAGAATGAGCCGCTGGGCGCCGACAGCAAGGGCCAGCCCGTTTATCTCCGCGAAATTTGGCCCACGCCGCAAGAGGTGCAAGCCGTCGTGACCAAGTCGGTGCGCCGCGAGATGTTTCAGAAGGAGTACTCCGAGGTATTCACCGGCGACCGCCAGTGGAACGCCATGGCGGTCCCCAAAGGCGACCTCTATGCGTGGGACTCGCGCTCGACGTACATCAAACGCGCGCCGTACTTCGACGAAATGGCCGACCCGGAAACATTCGTCAAGGATTTCGACGGTCTGCGTGTGCTCGCCCTGCTCGGCGATTCCATTACGACGGATCATATCTCGCCCGCTGGGAATATCCAGAAGGACTCACCCGCCGGCCGCTATCTGATGGAACTCGGTGTGAAGCCGGGCGATTTCAATTCCTATGGCTCCCGCCGCGGCAACCACGAAGTGATGGTGCGCGGCACGCTCGCCAACGTTCGCCTCCGAAACCAGCTTGCGCCGGGTACCGAAGGCACCTGGACCACGCACATTCCGTCCGGCGAGCGCATGTTCATCTACGATGCTTCGGTGCTCTATAAACAGCAGGGAGTACCGCTACTGATCATCGCCGGCAAGGAATACGGTTCCGGTTCATCGCGCGACTGGGCCGCGAAAGGGGTTCTGCTGTTGGGTGTGAAGGCGGTCATCGCCGAAAGCTTCGAGCGCATTCATCGCTCCAACCTTGTCGGCATGGGCGTGCTGCCGTTGCAATTCGCCTCCGGCGTCACGCGTGAATCGCTCGGTCTCACCGGCTTTGAATCCTATACGATTGCCGGAGTCAAGGACGCCATCGCCAACTCCGGAAGCGTGAAAGTCCGCGCGAAAGCGTCCGATGGCAGGACCATCGAGTTCGAGGCGCTGGTGCGCATCGACACCCCGCAAGAGGCCGAGTATTATCGCAACGGCGGGATTCTGCCATACGTCGTGCGGCAGTTGGCCGCGGCGACGGCCTGAAGTGCTATTCAAGAACCCGGATGAATTCGGCGATGATGCGAAATCGCTCTTCATCCGGGTCCAAATCCCAAGCTTCGAATTCCGGATTCAGCGGTTCCAACCGGATGCGGCCGTGCCGCCAGCCGTCTTCGGTCTGCTTCTTGTCGCTGTGATAGCGCTTCACCGTGTACCGGTCGTTCGCGCCTCCACCCAGCAATTCCACCAGCACCAGCCGGCCTTCCCGCGATCCCGTCACGCCGGATCTGAACACGCACAAACTGCCGTCCGGAATCTTCGGCTCCATGGAGCGGCCCACTATCTCGGCCACGAACATTTCGCGCGTCAGGCGTAAATCGCCAGGAGTCTCCACCCACTCCTCCGGCTCGATTTCGCTGTTTTCGAGAAACTTGCCAGCCGCCACGCGCACTGAAAACCGCGGCAGGTGCGTGACAAACTGCTGGACGGTGGCGGCAACATGCTTCCGGTACAGGCGTTCGAGGGCGCGGTCGAAATCCCCCACCATGACGTCGCGCCGGTCGCTCAAGCGCACGGTATTCGACAGCGTCTGCTCCAGGTATTCAAGCAGCGCTCCGGCGCCGAGTTCCTCCGCCTTTGCCGTCAGGTCGCCGGCCAGAGCAGTCATTACCTCGGCGTCTTCTTCGCTGGCGATGCGTTCCCAGTCGCGCCGCAGCTTCACGTAAAGGCGGTCGCTTTCCGGGTCTTCGAGCAACACGCCGGCGGCCGCGGAGGCGCTGCCAGGCAAGTCCACCTCAAGCACCGAATACCGCGCCGCGTGCGTGCTGAGCAGTGCCTCAGACATGATTCAATACCGTCTTATCGTCTACGGCGCCGCTGGGTAGTAGCCTTTTCGCGCCCGAACCTTCACGTTCGACAGCGAAACGTTGACCTTGATATTGCGGAAAAGCTTCGGCTTCGCGTCGGTCCCTGTGGGAATATAGCGCAGAATGTATTGCGTTGTCACTTCTCCGGCGATATCCGCAACCGAACGGAACAGGCCATTCGCCAACTCCGAGGCGTAGCCGCCGGTTCCCACCGTCAAGGCGTAATTGCCGGCGTCGGATGGCGTAGAAAGATAGCCCGAAATATCCTTGTACACATTCTGCAGCGGATATTCCACCCGCCCGCCCGTCTCTTCCGCCAGCCGGATAAGGTTCGCTTCGTCCGGGTTGTTAAACCCGAACGCCGTCGTGCTGACCGCGTAAATCGTCACCAAATTCCGTTGCGCCAGTTCCAGTACTTCATTCAGCGTTTTCTTGCTGGCATTGTCGTGTCCGTCGCCGATGATGACGATGACGCGCCGCGGCTCCACCGGCTCGCCCTTCACCAGATCGCGGCTGGTGCAGGCCATATAGACCGCGTCATAAAGCGCCGCGCCGCCTCCGGGTTTCATAGCGCGGATCTTGTCCACAACCTTTTCCGCGTCCCGGGTTGTGTTCACTAGAAGTTCGGCGTCGTTCCCGTAACCGATCAGATAACCGTTGTACTTTTCGTCGCCCGGCAGCAAGGTCAGCGCCAGTTCGCTCGCCGAATCCTGATACGATTTCCAGTGAATCCGGCTGGAGTTGCTTTGGTCGATCAGAAATCCCACCACCACCGGCTGGTTGCGCTCGCGCGAGAAATATTCGATCTTTTGCGGCTTGCCCTCGTCCAGAATCTGAAAATCCTTCTCATCCAGATCGGAGACGAAACGGCCCTTTTCGTCCGTCACCGTCACCGGCACGATCACTTCGTTTACTTGCACGCGAATCGGCTTTTGCGCAGCGGCGGAGGACGGCGCCTGCTCCACCGGTGGTTGCGCCTGCAACAGGAGACACATAGTGAGCATTGCGCCAATTGAGACCCGGACCATGGTTCGAAAATCCTTTGCTTCAATTATAGACCGCACGCGGCGCGCACTGTGAGCGGATGCTCCGTTTCCCGGTGCGGTCGGCCGACGGGTGTACATCACAAAAGCGGACGATCTCCCGATCTCATGCTGGCCGCGACCCTAGCGAGCGCTCATTGTTAACTTACCGCTTCGTTAACTTACCGCCTCGAAAATGGCTGCTGAGACAGGCTCCGGTTTCCATAGCCTTCCATTGTGTTGCCCACCGCTTGCGCGCGGGTTCATTCCATTCCATCCGGTTGAGGCAACGGCTCGCGTAAGATTTCAAATCATTCATGATCCTCCGTTTAAAAACTGGGGTCGGCCGGAAACCGCTCCTTGCGGTCGCGGCTCGGTTCCGAGGCCCTGCTTGTGGAGAAAGGCGTTGTTTCATCACCTTATGGGGCACTCCCTTCCACGGACCGTGGTGCGCGCCGCACCCGTTGCGATTTCGGTGTATTCTACATTAACCGGGCGAGCCACGGTGAGGAGCGCGATTCATCATGAAAATCTGGACTTTCGCATCAATGACACTGCTGCTGGCGTCACAAGGGTTGGCGCAGCCGGCCATCAAGAGCAACGGCGTGGTGAACGCCAGTGGCTACCAAGCCAAGCTGGCGCCGGACACGGTATTTGTGATTTTTGGCAGTGGGATTGGTCCTGCGACGTTAGCGGCCGTGACGGCGCCGGACTACCCGGCATCGATCGGCAGCACGTCGGTTACGTTCACGCCGGCTGCGGGCGGCACGGCTGTTACGGCGAAGATGGTCTATGCGGTGGCCGGGCAGGTGGCGGGGCTGCTTCCTTCCTCCATTGCTCCCGGAACGTACGCAGTGCGGGTCACCTACAACAATCAGGTGAGCGCGCCGCAAAACGTCACCGTGGTGGCGCGCAGCTTTGGTATCGCAACCGCGAATAGCGGGGGAACGGGCACGGCGCAAGCAACGGTCGGCAATGTGAACGGCGGGGTTAGCCTGACGCGTTTCACCACGGGCAGCCTGGCATTTAATGGACTGAACTGGACGCTGACGCCGGCGCATCCGGGCGACAGTCTGGTGCTGTGGGGCACCGGCGGAGGCGCCGATCCGGCGAACGATACGGGAGGGACATCCGGGGACCAGACGGCCGCGGGAAATTTCATCGTGAACGTGGGAGGGCGGCAGATTACTTCTCTCTATGCGGGCGCGTCGTCGGGCTATCCGGGTTTGTGGCAGATAAACTTTACGCTGCCGGCGCATATCACGCCGGATTGTTTCGCTTCGCTTCAAGTTAGCGCGGGCGGCGAGCTGAGCAACGCGGTGGTGATTCCGATTGCCGATGTGGGGCAGAGCACGTGCTCCGCTCCGGGTTTTGATCAGGCTACGCTGTCGAAGCTGGATGCGGGCGGCAGCATCGTGTTCGCAGGCTTAAGTATCGGTAAAATCAATACGACGGGCTCGAGTTTCCCGGCGATGGGTAGCGGCGTTATCGAGCAGGTAGGCGGAGTGATCAACCGTTACACAGCCGCGGATTGGATCTTACCCTACTCGGGACCCAAGTTCGGCCCTTGCTCCGTGTTCGCGGTGACCTATGCTTCGGGCACGACGCAACCGGGCAATCCGTCCGCCCTTCTTGACGCGGGCGCGAAACTTGCTTTCAGCGGCCCGAATGTGCTTGCGGGCGCTACTGTGGGGGCGTTTGTGGGTCCCGTGGGGCCGGCGTATTCGAGCACGTTGCCGGCGGGCACGCTGATGGAAGGCGGCGCGTACACGCTGGCCGGCGCTGGTGGCACGCAAGTGGGACCGTTTATCGCGACGGCCACGCTTCCATCGAATTTCTCGGTCACGAATTGGAGCTCCATTTCTTCGATCAATCGCTCCACACCGCTGACCATCAATTGGACCGGCGCGGGATTCGACCAGGTGCTGATTCTTGTGCAGGGAGCGACCCTTGGCGCGAGTAATCACAACGTTGCGATCTCTTGTGTGGTTCCCGAGAGCCTGGGCACATTCTCGATTCCGGCCGCGGCACTCGCGTATCTACCCGCCGCGGCGGCTGGGGCCGCCGGCAATGTCGGGCAACTGACGGTGGAGGCGACTATGGCGGGCGCTGGCACTTTGTCGGCGCAGTCGAGCACCGCGCAGACCCTTACGCCGCCGCTTGTGGGTGGCGGTCAGGCTGACTTCGGCAGCTTTGCGCCGTTTCTCGCAGTTGAAAAGTCCGTAGCGATTCAGTAACCGGGTCTCGCGTAGAGGTGCGAGGCTGACGCGCTCCCTTACTGACGCGAATCCGGTTGCTCGATCAGATGGCCGACCATCGCGATCTGCTCCGCGGTTCCGCGCACCGCAATGGCTCTGGGCGCGTTGTAGGTGAAGAGCCGGGGGATTTTGGTTTTCGAGCGGATACGGATGGCTGCCTTCTGAAAATCCTGCACGGCGCCGGTTTGGGGTAGATAGAACACGCGGACGGTATTGTGGACGGCGCCGGTCATCCTGAATTCATGTACGGAGGCGTCGTGGCCCGGTTTATCCAGTTCGTTAAACATCCAATCGGCGAGCGCGATCTGGGCGGCAGCTCCGCGGACCACTACCGCTCGCGTGCCGTTATACGTGACCAGTCCCCGAATCTCTCCGATGGAGCGCACCACCGTACATGCCTCCTGAAAACCCTGCACCGTCGCAGCGTCGGTCAAATAAAACACGCGGACCACGTCATCGCCGCCGCTGGGCATCCGGTATTCGTGCATGGCGTAGGATTGGCCCTGCGTATCGAGTTCGTGAAACAGCCAATCGGCAAGCGCCAGTTGGCCATCGGTTCCGCGCAACGCGAGCGAATTTTGCGTATCGTCGGCGATGACTTGCGGAATTTCCGCGATCACGCGAAATACCGCCGCGGGTTCACGAAGTTCCGGCGCCGTTTTGGGTTGCGTAAAATGGAACTCGCGATTCCGGGTCTTTTCAGTGGAGGGTTGCCCAAACGCTATCGCGGCGACGAGGGCGGCAATAACGGGCTTGCCGATAGTAGCGCGCATCGCGAAAATTCTCGTTCGTTTAGTAGACGGGTTTCACCAGGTAAACGTGCAGGCCGTCCGAAGTTTGCGTGGGCGCGCAAGGAAACCGATAATGGTCGTCACGACATGCGCCTTAAACTTCTTACTAACCCGCGCACGGGATGCGCACTACTTGTTTTTTTCTGGCTGAGTTTTGGAATTTTGTACGCGCAGAATCCGAAGCCCATCATCTTCGACACCGATATCGGCGACGACATCGACGATGCGCTGGCGCTGGGGCTGGCGCTGCAATCGCCGGAGCTGGACGTGCGCGCCGTGACCACGGTGGCCGATGACGTTGAGAGCCGCGCGCGCCTGGCGTGGAAAGAGCTGGGGGTCTACGGGCGGCAGGACATTCCGGTGGCGATGGGCGCTCCCGAGCCGCTGCTCGATCCGGTCCGGACGGGCCATTCGCCGCAATTCAAGCTGTTGACGCCGGCCGATCCGCTGCCGCCCGCGGCGCATACGCGCGCCGCCGATCTGATTGTGCGGACACTGCTGGCGTCGCCCGAAAAAATTACACTGGTGCCGGTGGGGCCGCTGACCAACATTGCGCTCGCGCTGCGCCTGGAGCCGAGGATCAAAGACAAGATCGAGCGGATTGTGCTGATGGGCGGCGCGTACTATCCATCCCGCGCCGAGTACAACATTCTGCGCGACCGCGTGGCGGCCGAAATCGTGTTCCGCTCCGGCGTGCCGATCACGGCCGTCGGGCTGGACGTGACGACGAAGTGCAAGTTGCAGGGCGACGATCTGGCGCTGTTGCGCGCGGCGACGAATCCCGCCTCGCGTTTCCTGATGCAATTGATTGAGCTATGGCAGAACGGTCACGCCGACCACTATCCCACGCTGCACGATCCGCTGGCCGTGGCGACCGCGCTGCAGCCGACGTTGATTGAGCCGCGCCTGGGCGCCGTCGAAGTGGAGACCGCCAATCCGAAGACCTACGGCACAACGCGCTTCACGCCAGCCGAGCAATTGAAGAAGGATCAGCCCGCGACCACCGAGGTGGCGCGCGAGGTCAACGTGCGCGAATTCCTGGATCTGTTTGTGCAACGGCTGTCGTCGGCGCCACGTTCGCATTAAGCGAGTTACTGGAGAGCCGCCATTGCTCGTCGAAAAACCCGGCGGCCGCGATTTTGCCAGGATAACGCCCGTCCGGCGGCACGGTGAGATCGACGACCGCCCAATCGGGCAGCTTCGGAACTTGGCGCGCGTTGTTTAAAGCATCGTACTCGCGGAAAGTGAAACCGCTGTTCAGAACTACGTATCGCTTGGGATTGAGCGGGTTAGGAAAAATCAAAATTGGAGAGTGCGAGGACGCGGCGAATTTTTCCCCGCCCACGATGACGGCATCCGCGGTCCAGTGAATGGGCAGGCGGCTGGCAATTCGCGCGAGCACGCGATTGCTGCCCGGATCGCCCCATAGGATCAGATTGCTCGATTGAATGTCGGCGTCGGTGATGGCGGTGTCGTCGCGCACAAGCGCGTCGCCGCGGAACTGGCTGCGCCATTGGACGATAGCGCGGCTCATTTCGCTTTTCACCCATCCGGCCGACCCGGGATCGAGCGGCGCGCCGGTCGGCCGCACCATGATAAAGCTGTCCATGAAGGCGTCGTCAATCGGGCCCTGCAGGCCGTGGCGTTTGGCGAGCGTCGAGGTATCGACTTGCCCAACCGCGCGCCAACGGCCATCCTGGTTCGCGAAGTGAGCGGTCCAGCTTCGATCGGACGTCGGAGAAGGCGCCGAGAGGGTCTCGCCGTTGAGCGTCACCGACACCTCCGAGGCGGGATCGAACGGGCAGTGGCCGGCGCCCATGTGAAGCGTCAGCGCAGTGACATTGACGGTCCGCACATCGACGCTATGATCGGATGTGATGTCGGCATCGGCGCGGGCGCGCTGCCAGTGATGTTCCAGGCCGTCGACGGTGAGCCACTTCATACGGTTGTAGCGCAACGTCCAGGTGGTGAAACGGAGCTTCGATGGATACGCATCGCGGCCGCGCGCGGCTAGTGCATCCACCAGACGGGCGACGGTGAGCTTGGCATGGGGTTCGTACTTGTGCCCGGTATTTGGACCGATGATATGGATCAACCGGAGATGCTCCCGCTCCATTGCGACGGCCATAATGTCGGCTGCCTGTTTCTGCCGGTCGATCTCCCCGCTATAGGCGACGACCGGAAGGTCATAAAGATTCGCTGCGTATTCGGTGGAGTTGTACAGATGCCACAGCTTCTGCTCCCACCACGTAGGCGGGACTTTTTCACTGCGGAAAACGTTGAGAAAATCTGGAGTCTCGGCGAAACCCGCGCCGGGCGACGCGGCGGCCCACAGGCCGGCATAGTGGGTCGCAAACTGCCACGTGGACGCGCCCCCCATGCTGAAGCCCCGGACCACGATGCGATTGTCGTCGATGGCGTAGTGTTTTTTCACGTCGGCCAAAGCCTCGAAGAGATCCACTTCGCCGGCGAATTTGTTGGCGTTGCAGTAGCGGCCGTAGAGGTGCAGGACGATGGTATCGGGCGGCGTGAACTCTCCGGGATTGTGCTCGCGGTCGTAGAGGAAATTCAGCTCGCTGAGAGTTTCGCCGCGCCCGTGAAACCACGTGTCCAGCCGCCAGCGATGCGGCGAGTTTGGCGAATACGACGGCGGAACCACCAGCCCATAGGGCTGGACACTGCGGTCGATCTTCGAGACGTAGGCGCGCACGACGAGTCCCGTTGCGGTATTCCACGGAGCCTCGCCGCGGGCTAACGATTCGGCGCGCGCCAAGCCTTCATTCAGCATGTCCTTGGCGCGGGCGATCTCCTGGGGCTTAAAGAACTCGTTGTACTGAAGCGCCCAGCGGACGGCCTTTTCATAAATCTCGACGTCGGCGGCGAGCGGATTCGCGCGCAGATCCTCGACGCGCTGATGCAACTGCGCGAGACCGGTCTCCAGCTCCTGGCGATCGGCGGCGGGAACGGCGATACCCGGTGGCGGAACGGGGCGCTCGGCTGCCCACGCGAGCGATGCCAGGGCGGCAACGGTAAGTACAAATGACCTTGCGTTCATTAAGAAGAGTCTACTTGGTCG
>JBDTAT010000206.1:0-3884 GCA_039924505.1 Bryobacteraceae bacterium | reverse complement strand
TTGAATAACATCGACCCGCGCTTGCAAGCTCAGTACCAGAACAGCCTGAACCAGCAGGTCAGCAACCCGTTCTACAACTACCTGACTCCAACCTTGTTCCCAGGTCCATTGCGGAACCAGCCCACGGTTTCTTTAGGCAGCCTGCTGGTGCCGTATCCGCAATATGGCGGGTTGTACGAGCTCGGTGTTCTCGGCGCGGCCGAGCGGTATCAGTCGGTTGAGTTGAAGGCTCAGAAGGCCTTTAGCAAAGGATACGACTTCCTGGTTTCCTACGTGTATATTCGCGAGAAAGCTCAGACCAACGGGTTCTTAGGCGGAAGCGTTTTTAACGATCTCGAGGCGTACCAGAACAACTTGGTGTACCAGGACGGCAACCAGCCGCACCACCGCTTTAACATCGCGGGCACCTGGGAGCTTCCGGTGGGCAAAGGCAAGTCGTATTTGAATTCCCTCCCCAGGGTGGCGGACTCGATTGTGGGAGGCTGGAAAATAGCCGGTCTTTCGACATTTATATCCGGCGATTATCCGCAGTTTGGCAACATGATCGTCACCGGCAGCCCGTGCATCTCCAATCCCACGCCGCAGCACTGGTTCAACACCTCGGCGTTCGCTCCGATACCGCCGAACACCTACGTGCTGCGGAGCAATCCGTTGCAATACGGGTGCCTGACGGGACCGCATTTCTGGAATCTGGATGCGAATCTGACGAAGAGCTTCAACATCACCGAGAGGTTTCATGCCGAACTGAAGATGGCGGCTTACAACGCGACCAACCGGCTGAACCTGGGCGATCCGGACACGAACGTGAAATCCTCGACGTTCGGGGAAACCTTGTTCCAGGGCTCGCCCGGCGGCATTTTCGGCGCACAACGAGCAACCTACGGAAACCAAAGCGGCCGCCAGATCGAGATCGGCATGAAGATCCTGTTCTGAACCGTTCGATGGGCGGCCGGGCTGCCTTGGGAGCCAGCGCAACTGCTTCCCGCGGCGGGAGCGCAAGCGGCCGCGGTATACTGACCGGAGAGTGCAGCGCGCGCGGCGGCGCCCTATAGAGCCACCAGAAACATGCGGCCGCCGCGTTTTGAAAGCGCGCGAAGGTTCGCCCAAGGCCCATGGTTCCGCTGACGCGCCGCCATCTTCTCCGCTTGATGGGCTATCCGGCCGCTCGGTTGTGCAGTCAGGAAATTGCTCCGCGGGGCCAGGGAATGGCTTCCCGCAGCGTGGCGGCGGCCCCGCGCGGCAAGCCGTCGGGGCTTCCGTTCCACGCCCGCTTCACCGATGTGGCGCACCGCGCCGGGCTCAAGGAAGTGGTCGTTTGCGGGCATTCGGACCGCTGCGATTACATAATCGAAGCCATGAGCTGCGGGGCGGCCTTCCTGGACTACGACAATGACGGATGGCTCGACATTCTGGTGCTCTGTGGTTCTCGATTCGGCGATCCGCCGGCAAACGCCTCCAACCGCCTCTACAAAAACAACCGCGACGGCACCTTCGCGGACGTGACCGAACGGGCCGGATTATTCCGGACGGGATACGCGTACGGCGTTACCGTGGGAGATTATAATAATGACGGATTTGAGGACCTGTTCATTACGTATTGGGGCCAGAACGTGCTCTATCGCAATAACGGCAATGGCACGTTCACCGACGTCACCAAGAAAGCAGGGCTGCTGAATCCGGAGCCGCGCTTTGGCGCCGGCTGCACATTTCTCGATTACGACCGGGATGGGAGGCTGGATCTGTTTGTATCGAACTATTGCGTCTTCGATATAAACACGGTGCCCCGGGCCGGCGGCAGCGGAAGCTGCGATTACGAGGGCGTGCCGGTGAACTGCGGGCCGCGGGGCCTGCCATTTGGGCGGCATAGTCTTTATCGCAACAATGGCGACGGCTCCTTCACCGATGTCACCGGCGCTTCCGGCATCGGCAAGGTGGATGGAGGCTATGGCCTGACCGCGGTATCCGCGGATTTCGATAACGACGGCTGGCCGGACATTTACGTCGCCTGCGATTCCACCCCGAGCCTGTTTTTTCATAACAACCACGATGGAACGTTCTCCGAGCAGGGCATGGAGCGGGGAATTGCCCTTAGCGACGACGGGATGGAACAGGCCGGCATGGGTCTCGGCGTCGGCGATATCAAACTGGAAGGCAACCTGGATATCGTCAAGACGCACTTCGCCGCCGATACGCCCGTCGTGTACGTGAACGACGGCAAAGGCGGCTTCCGGGACGAGACGCTTCGCTCGGGCCTGGCCGTGGAGACGCGCTTCGTGAGCTGGGGGATCGGCGTCACGGACCTGGACAACGATGGCAACCCGGATATTTTCTGGGTGACCGGAGGCATCTATCCGGAGCTGCGGAACAAGCCCCATGCGGTGTACAAAACGCCGCGGGTGGTTTTCCGCAATCTGGGCCAAGGAAAATTCGAGGAGTTGGCGGGCGTTGCGGGGCCAGGTATAGACGCCTTGCATTCAAGCCGCGGCTGCGCTTTCGGCGACTTCGATAACGACGGCGATGTCGATATCCTCATCGTCAATCACAATGAGCCGCCGTCCCTGCTGCGAAACGACGTAACCGGCCCGCACCACTGGATCAAGATCAAGCTGACCGGCGTCAAGTCGAACCGAGGCGCAATCGGCGCGCGGGTTACCGTGCGCTACGGCGGCAGAGTGCAGGCGCAGGAAGTGCTGAGCCAGTCGTCTTATCTCTCGGTAAACGACAGCCGGCTGCACTTTGGGCTGGGAGCGGCCGCAGTGGTGGATCTTGAGATTCGCTGGCCTCTGGGGCAAATCGAGAAATTGAGTCAGGTGGCGGCCGACCGGCTGATCCATGTGACGGAGGGTTCCGGAATCACCCGCGCGGAGAAATTCAAATAGAGCCGTGCCAAGACGAGCCGTCTGCATACTGACGCTATTGCCGGCCGCGCTGGCCTGCGCCGGACTGTTGCTCGCCCAGCGTGCTCCCGTCGAATCGGCGTGGGATCTGCTGGCCAAGGGCGATCGCAGTGGGGCGATTCGGCTATTGCGCCAGATCATCGAAGGCAATCCCCGCGATGCGGATGCCAGGCTGTTGCTGGGAAGCGTGCTGATGGAGGACGGGGAGCGTTCCGAATCGATTGCGCAACTGAGCGAAGGAGTCCGGTTGCGGCCCAAATCTTCCGAGGGGCAGAATGCGCTCGGCGAGGCGCTCGTCCACTTCGGGGAACCGAAAGCGGCGCGCGGGCCGTTTGAGAAGGCGGTGGAGCTGGATCCGAAATTTGCCCAGGCCCGCGTAAACCTGGGGCTGGTTTTGCTGGAGGCGGATGAATTGGGACCGGCCGCCCGGCAACTCGATCGCGCCCTCGATCTGCTGGGCAACACACCGGACGCGGCATATCCGCGCTATCTGCGAGCCAAGGTGTACACCGAACAAAACGACGTTGGCAAGGCGGCGGGGGAATTGAAAGAGGCGGTCGCACTACGCCCTGATTTCGCCGAAGCGTGGTCGGACCTTGGACTGGCGCGGAAAACTCTGCTGGACGACGACGACGCCCTCAAGGCGTACCAGCGAGCGGTGGATTTAAGTCCCGACGATGCGGTGGCGCAAACCCGTCTCGGCTCCCAGTACCTCCATCAGGGGCAGGCACATTCCGCCGTAGCGCATTTGCGGGAAGCGATGCGCCTGAATCCCAAGGATCAGCCGGCGCTGTATAACCTCCAACTCGCGCTTCGCCAGGACGGCCAATTGGAACAGGCCGATGCCGTAAAGGGAAAGTTGGAGGAGTTGTTGCGCGCCAGGGCGAAGGCCGACCAGAACGCGCTCACGGCAATCCAGCTTAACAATCGGGGTGCGGAATTGGAGAAAGCCGGCGACCGGCGCGGGGCGCTGGAAAAATACCGGGC
>JBDTAT010000205.1:0-5704 GCA_039924505.1 Bryobacteraceae bacterium | reverse complement strand
TCACCGGTGGCGAGCGGGACCTTGGTTTTCTGGCGCAGGAGCGCGAGCTCGCCGAGGTCTTCAAGCTGCGTAGGCTCTTCGACGAACATGGGACGGAGATCTTCGATGCGGGTGCAGAAATCGATGGCCATCACGGTGGTCAACTGGCCGTGGGCATCGATGCAAATGTCGAAGTCGTCGCCGACGGCGTTGCGCACGGCTTCCACTTTACGGGCGGCGTCGCGGACGGCGAAGGCGGGGCGGACGACGTCATGTTGAATGGTGATGAAGCCGGACTTGGCGGCGGTGTAGCCTTCGCTTTTCGCTGCGAGGAAAGCATCCGGCGTGGCGCCAATATCCTTGTACATGCGAATCCGCTTGCGGGCGGCGCCGCCGAGCAGTCTGTAGATCGGGACGCCGAGCGCCTTGCCGAGAATATCCCACAACGCGATTTCAACGGCGCTGATGGCGCTGTTCAAAATGGGTCCGCCGCGCCAGCGCGGGTAACGGAACATGCCCTGCCACAGGAGTTCGATGTCGGTTGGGTCCTTGCCGATGAGAAAACGTTCCTGGTCCATGATGGCCTGCGACACAGTGGCTTCCTTGCTGGTGACGGAGCCTTCGCCTAATCCAGTGAGGCCCTGGTTGGTGGAAATTTTGCAGTAGACAAAATTGACGCTGCCGGCATTGACGACGATGGTCTTGATGCCAGTGATTTTCAGGTTCAGGGAGCGGGCCGGCTGAAGGGCTTGTGCGGCGGCGAGGGCCGGGGCCGCGGCGGCGGCGAAAAACTGTCGGCGAAGCATACCGCTGCTATTTTGTCACGAGTTCAGGAAGAGCGCGTTGGCTTCGGCGTAGGGGATGGCTTGATCGTACATGGATGCGGAAGCGCCGTCGCGGTGCAACTCCTCGGCGATGCGGCGGGTTAGTCCCATCACGGCGCGCATGGGACCTGAGCCGACGCTCATGCGCGCGACACCGAGGCGCTGCAACTCAGTGGCTGGCGGCGCGCCGGGGTCGGCGAGAATGTTGAGCGGTCCGGGGAGCGCGCGAACGAGGCGGCCAATGGTTTCGGCGTCGCGGACACCGGGGATGAAGAGGCAGTCGGCGCCGGCGCGGTGGTAGGCGGCCGCGCGCTCGACGGCGCGGTCGAACCGGGTGGCCGGGTCGCCAATGGAGGCAAGAAAGACGTCGGTGCGGGCGTTGATGACCAATGGCACGCGCAGCGCATTGGCGGTTTCGCGCATGGCGGCGATGCGGGCGGATTGCAGCGCGGCGTCGAGCAACGTGCCCTCCTGTTCAGCCGTGTCTTCGAGATTCAGACCGACTGCGCCGGCCGCAATCACGCGCCCGGCGATCTCCGCGGCGGCGACGACGGAGTATCCGTAGCCGGCTTCGACATCGGCGGTGACGGGGACGGCGACGGCGCGGACGATGCGCTCAACGGCAGCCAGCATCTCACGGCCGGGAGTATACTGGCCATCCGGGTAGCCCAGGGAATTTGCGATGCCCGCGCTGGTGGTGCCGATGGCGGGGAAACCGGCGTCCTCAAAAATGCGGGCGCTGGCTGAATCCCACGCGTTCGGGAGCACCAGAATGGGAGGACCGTCGTGGAGACGGCGGAAGGCCTCGGCCTTGTCGCGTTGTCGCATGGCACTTCCAGCGTAAGCATGGGCGGATGAAGGACGCAAACGCGGGCGCGGCAGGGCGGATCGCGGCTGGAATCTATTGTGGCGCAGCTTGCCCTCGAACTGTTGCTGAATCCGAATGCCGGGATCGGTGCCCAGTGCAATGACGATCTTGTGCTTGGAAGCGTTATTTATTGCGATTCTTTTGGCATACGTCGATGGCGGCTTTCTTGCCGATCGCGTTATTGCCGCTTCCATAAAGGTGCGCGCCCACAGTTAATAGCGGCAGTTCGGAAACATCGCGCGCGGTGATCTTGGGCGGGATCTGTGAGCCAACTCGGCCAAACGCGCTGACCTGACGATGCAAAAGTTTTCGACGTGCCGCGGGGTCTACGGCTCCTATGTGCAGGAGGAGTTGAAGCTCTCTGATGACCAGAAGCAAAAACCGCTGGTGAAGTTGCGCCGGCGCCGCCATCCACCAGGAGAGAGGGATTCCCGGTAACGGACGTGCCCGCCCATCACGTCGTAAACAATCCGTTCGCCGCAATCCACTTTGCGATTCGGAGTAAAATAGACTAATGAAGATCCAGATCCGCCAGATTTCCGTTTCCGCTTCGGAAGCCGCGATCGGCGAGCACCGAGTTGTGATCGACCGGCCTATCGCCAAGGGCGGCTCCGGCGCGGGACCCATGGGCGGCGAACTTTTCCTCGCGGCCGTGGGAGGCTGCTTCATGAGCAATCTACTGGCTGCCATCAAAGCGCGTGGCGCGGATGTCGCGGGCGTCGAAACCGAAGTGACCGGCACACTCGCCGATTCCCCCGCACGCTTCGTGGCCGTCGAGCTTTGCGTCTCGGCGGAGTGCCCAGAGCGGGCATTGCTCGAAAAGGTGCTGGAAATCGCCTCGCAAGGCTGCATCATGGTGAACACACTGAAAGGGAAAGTGGACGTGAAAGTGAGCGCTATGCAGCACTCGCAATCGGCGCCATGAGTGTCTTTCCGGTAGAACCTCTTTTGCGGCACGCCAAGCAGCAGCCGGTAGTAAAGTTTTTTACGAGATAACCTTACCAACCGCTCCCTCGCGGTCGCGGCTCTGTAGCCGATCCCGATGGTGTGAGATGTATCGCCCGGAGGGGTTCTTTTTGCCGCTGGGTCTCCAGGTTCGGCCGCGCGCACAACGGAGCGAGACGGCGGCATTTTCCGCTCCGGCTGTGGGAAACCGTCTCACCCTGTGCGCTGGCATTTGGCGCCGCGCACAACGGAGCGAGGCGGTGGTTTTTTCCGCTCCGGCCGTGGGAAACCGCCTCACCCTGTGCGCTGGCATTTGGCGCCGCGCACAACGGAGCGAGGCAGTGGTTTTTTCCGCTCCGGCTGTGGGAAACCGCCTCACCCTGTGCGCTATCCTGAATACAGTGTCGTCGCCGTTAAACATTCATCTGGAGCAATACGACGGGCCATTCGACCTGCTGCTGGACTTGATCCGGAAGCAGCAAATCAACATCCACGATATTCCGATTGCGCGGATTACGCAGCAGTACCTGGAGTACATGCAGAAGGCGATTGAGATGGACATTGAGCTCAGCTCGGAGTTCGTGTACATGGCTGCGACGCTGATCTATATCAAGTCGAAAACGCTGCTTCCGCGCGATCCGGAACTGGAAAAGCTGGACCCGGAAGGCGATCCGCGCAAGGAACTGGTGGACCGGCTGCTGGAGCACGAACGGTACAAGGCCGCGGCCGAGATGCTGCATCAGAAGCGCATGATCGAAGACGCCGTGTGGTCGAATCCGCAGATGGAGAGTTTTCTCTCGGACGAGGAGGGGCCAGGCCTCGCTGTGACGTTGTTCGATCTGGTGAAAACCTTTCAGGAAGTGCTGGACCGGTCTAAGCAGCGGCCGATCTATGAGGTTTCCGGCGAAGAGGTCAGCGTGCCGGATATGATCCGTTTTCTACGGAGAACGGTCGGCAATCTGGCGCGCGGCCAGACGCTATCGGTGCGCGAATTGTTCGAGGGCCAGAAGGGCCGCCGGGCGATGATCTGTCTATTTCTGGCGATGCTGGAGATGGTGAAACTGCAAGCCGTGGGACTGGCGCAGGATGAGGCGTTCGGCGAGATCGTGCTAAAGCGCAGCAAAGGATTCGACACCGCTTTCGATTTTGAAAACGCGGCAACCGCAATTGAAGAGGATTATAAGTAACCGGATGGAAGAACTCGAAGAGACACTACAGACAGACGCGACGGAAGAGAGCGCCGCGGAATCCGCGCCGATCGCTGAGGCGGTGGCGGAGGAAGCGGCGCCGGCCGGCGACGATGCCACGCTTAAAGCGGTGCTGGAGGCGGTTATTTATGTGACCGATGAACCGCTGGGGGCGTGGCAGATCGCCGGCGGCCTGGGCCAACCGCTGGAGCGTGTGAAACGGCTGCTGGATGAATTGGCCGCCGACTACACGCGCCCCGAGCGCGGACTGACGGTGCGCGAGCTGGCGGGCGGATACAAAATGTCCACCAAGCCGGAGCATCACGAGGCGGTGCGCGCGTTCGTCAAGAATCTGATACCGCCATTTAAGCTCTCGCTGGCGGCGCTGGAGACGCTGGCTGTGATCGCCTACAAGCAGCCGATTACGGCGCCGGAGATCATGGAAATCCGCGGCGTGCAAGGCGCGGGCGTGCTGAAGACGTTGATCGACCGAAAGCTGATCGCCACTTGCGGGCGGAAGAGCGTGGTCGGCAAGCCGATCCTCTACAAGACAACGAAAGATTTCCTGATTCAGTTCGGGTTGAAAGATCTGGCCGAATTGCCCACGATGAAGGAATTCGAGGAGCTGGGACGGCTGGCGTTGAGCGACGGAGAGATGGAGCCGGCGCAGGTTGACGGTACGCCGCCGCGCGCCGCCGAAGATACCGTTGCCGCGGCTGAAGTCTCTGAAACCGATGCGACGGACCCGCCCCATGAGTGAAGAGCGGCTGCAAAAGATTCTGTCGCGCACCGGCGTCGCGAGCCGGCGCAAGGCGGAAACGATGATGCAGGAAGGCCGCGTCATGGTGAATGGCAAGATGGTCACCGAACTGGGCACCAAGGCGGATCTGGAGCGGGACCATATTAAGGTGGATGGCAAGCTGCTGCATGCTCCGCGGCGGTTGGTCTACCTGGCGGTGAATAAGCCGAAGAGCTGCGTTACAACGGTATCGGACCCGCAGGGCCGCGAGACGGTGATGAAATTTGTGAAGACGGTGAAGGAACGCGTGTATCCGGTGGGACGCCTGGATTATCAGAGCGAAGGATTGCTGCTGATGACCAACGACGGCGATTTCGCCAACCGGATTATGGCGGCCAAGACCAAGATGCCGAAGACCTATGTGGTGAAGGTGAACGGCTATTTGTCAGCGGTGCAGGAAGCGGAGTTCCGCGCCGGCGTGCCGGTGGCGGGACGCAAGACGGCGCCGGCGAAGTTGAAGATCGTCAAGCGCGCCGAGAATCCGTGGTACGAGGTGGAGTTGATGGAAGGGCGGCAGAATCAAATCCGCATGATGTTCCAGCATTTCGGCCGGCTGGTGGAAAAACTCCGGCGGGTGAAGATCGGATTTCTGGAGCTGGATATTCCGCCGGCTGAATTTCGTCCGCTGGATTCGAGGGAAGTGGAGAGGTTCAAGAGATTGCTGGGAATGGAAGCGCCGTAACCAGCCGGTTTACGGAACGGTTGGCTGGCTAACGGCGGCGGCGCGGCGCTTCCGCCGCTCGACGCGTTTTTTCTCGCGCTCCAGTTGCAGCAGCTCGTGGCGGCGCCGGAGCTTGACGCCATCGTCGATTTTGCGCCAGAATTTACGGAAATAATCGACGGCCGAGGCTACGGTAAAGATCACGACCGCCCACATGGCCCACACCGCGGCCTCGGTCAGGCCCTTCCAGCGAATGCTCATCAGGACGAGCGAGATACCCAGAACCTGCGTCACCATTTTCGTCTTGCCGAGCTCGCTGGCCTGAATGGTATAGCCGACGGCGGCGGCGATGCTGCGGAGGCCGGAGACGGCGAATTCGCGGCCGACGATGAGGATCACCATCCAGGCCGCCACACGGTGAATCTGCACCAAGGAGATCAG
>JBDTAT010000204.1:0-2736 GCA_039924505.1 Bryobacteraceae bacterium | reverse complement strand
AACAGTTGGCGCGCCGGTAGAGGGCAAGCTTATCGAGGGGGTCTTCGCGTTCGACCGGGAAGTCGTGCCGGCCGGGTCCACGGTAACAGGAAGAGTCAGCCGGTTACAGGCTGTGACGAAATGGCAGCGGTTGCAGGCGATTCTGAATGGCGATTTCACGCCGCTTCGCAATGCCCAAGTGGAATTCGACAGTTTGACGCTACCCGACGGTAGCAGGCGTCCGCTTCACACCATTGAGACCATGGGGCTGAATTCCATCTATATTGAGCCGTCGAAGCGAGCGAAAAAGAAGCCCGCCAAAGCGCCCGTGCGGGTGCAGCCACAGGACCAAAACGGCGGAATTCTCGGAACCGCGAAACAGGCGGCGAAGGAACGGATCAGCGGAGAGATTAACGCCCGCACGCAGGGGATCGCGGACCTTGTGCGCGGGCCGAACAAGAAAGAGAAGTTGATCGATTTTCTATGGGCGAAGCTGCCGTATCGTCCGCAGTACGTGCGGCGCGGGACGCGGTTCGATGCGCCGCTGCGGGATGGGCTAGGGTTCGGAACCGAGACGGTAGCGCCGGGCGACCTGACGGAGCTGGGATCGCAGCCGGGCGCGGATAGCGTGGTGCGGGCGCGGTTCCTCACTGCGCTCGATTCGGCTTCGGCGCGGAAGGGCCAGGCGGTGGAGGCGGTGGTGGCCGTGCCGTTGTTTTCCGCGGATCACAAGCTGGTGCTGCCGGAAGGAACGCGGTTGACGGGGACGGTGACGGTGGCGAAAAAGGCGCGGTCGTTTCATTGCCCCGGACAGCTTCGATTCCACTTCCAGACGGTGGAACTGCCGGCGGAAGCCGCGAATTTGCGCCCGGCTGCGACGGCGCAGGAACCGTTGAAGACGCAGGCGCGCCTGGACGCGGCGGAAGGAAGCGGACGGGCGCCGATAAAGGTGGACTCCGAAGGCGGCGTGCAGGCGCAGGAATCGAAGACGCGGTTCATCGCGCCGGTAATTTCGCTGATGCTGGCCAGCAGGGCTTCGGACAACGACGCGGGGCGCCACGAAGGCGGAGGAGTTACGGGAGGCGCTGGAGGAAATGCAAATATCTCCGGGCGCACGCTGGGCGGCGTGTCGGGATTTGGATTACTGGGAGCGGCGATTTCGCAGAGCTCGCGGTATGTTGGGATGGCGTTCGGCTACTACGGGTTGGCGTGGTCAGTGTATTCAAATGTAATCGCGCGCGGCGGCGAGGTCGAGTTCGACAAGAACGCAATGATGGACGTCCGGTTTGGAGCGCGTGCGCCGGCGCGAGGCTCGAAATTTCAAAAAGCGGCGCTTCAAAAGTAAACTCTCAGGGTCGAAGGCCTAGCCGTTTCCGAGATACTCGACGTGAACGTAGGTTCCCAGGCGCGCGTTATACGCGAGGTACCAGCCGTCATGATCCGGGTCTTCGTAAATCACCATTGGGTCTGAATCCCACAGCCAGTTGTTGACGTAGTTGTAGTCGTAGGGCGCGACGTCGAAGTAGAAACCGTTAAACCCGAAACGCTCCCGGTTCCCTCCGCCAAGGCGAAACTCGTGCCCTGGTCCGAAGCCGCCCGTGAAGCGTCCATGTTCAAAGGGACGATCCATGTGGTAGTGCGGGTCCTCACGGCCGGTATCATGGCCGACCCATTGCCCATTGGTATGGACGTGGGGGGCGGCGGGATGTCCGGACCGGTCGCTGAAGTTGCGATTGTTGGACTCAACCGGCTGCCGGGACTGCGCGGAAGGTTGGCCACGAGAAGCTTGGCCACGTGACGGTTGGGGTTGGGACGGTTGGGGTTGGGATGGTTGAGGTTGGGAACGCTGGGCGCGGGACGGCTGAGGTTGGGGTGTTTGCGGTTGGGAACGCTGGGCGCGAGCGGGCGCCGGACCACGGGCTGGAACGAAACCGCCGCCCACTCCGCGGGCGGCTCCGCGCTGCTGGCCCTGCTGGTTCTGTTGGCCCTGCTGGCCGCGCTGGCCTTGCGCAAACACAGGGACCAAAAATATCAGTCCTGCTGCCAGCAGTTCACTCGCTCGTTTCATTCGCGCCTCCGTTGCCAGATTGCCGGCTTGCTTCCGCTACAGCTTCTTCCAGACGAGAACGTATCGATATGGTTTGCCGTTACGGTCCGTGCCGGTTGCATCTTGCACGAGAGTTAGAGCGTCGGGCGAGAGGTTTTGTTTCATCCGATCGTGGCCCACCACTTCCGGGGGAACCGGGGCATCCGTTTTGATGATGGCAGGTGCGCCGCCATGCGGCAAAACCCGCATGACGAGGCCCGGTTTATAGGAAGGCGCGTCGCCGGTGATCACTCTTTCGGATTGGAGTTTCCACGTGCCCGTTAGGGATCTAGCGGAGGCTGCGAGGAGCGGGCTCGCTGCCAGGAGTGCGAACGCGAATAGTGAAATTTGAGAGCGCATGGTGGAGACGATTCTAGCAGCCGGCAGCAAAAAACCGCTCGCCGCTGCTGGCGTAGCCGGAACCAAATACCGCTCCTTGACAGTCGCGGCTCTGTTGCGATTCTTGACGGCTTGCGGCGCTTTCCGCCGATTTGTTTGGGTTGACATCTTACCCGAAGGCTCCTATGCTCAAAGTCACATGGCGGCGGGAAAGGGAAAAGATCGTCTGGCTCTGCTGCAAGGAACGCTGGACCTGCTTATCCTGCGCACGCTCGTTTTGGAACCGCGGCACGGTCAGGGCATCGCGTTGAACATACAACAGACCTCCGAAG
>JBDTAT010000203.1:0-4376 GCA_039924505.1 Bryobacteraceae bacterium | reverse complement strand
CGAGCATTTCTTCGGCGAGGCCGACGGGAGAGAAGTCCGCGAAGGTGTCGGCTTTCAGTTGCTCGAAGGCTTGCGGGTCTTCGTGCTTCAGGACGATTTGTTGGCTGGTGAGGCCGTGTTTGAAGGCATTGTTTTTGGAAGCTTCCTTGCCGGCTTCGGTCTTAGGCCCGGTAGAGAACTGGGCGTTGGCGCGGTTGGCGTCGAGTTGTGCGGTTGAGGTCATAATGGCTCCTTGCGATCTAATTCATAGCATGGAGGAGGCGGATTCCGAACTATCGTGGTTCGCGAAATTGGCTTGCTGGCCTTTATTTTGATGCGATTAGGAAAATTTCCGGCGGTTGTGAAGGGCTTTCGCGATGCGCTGTTTAACGCGCCTTCCACACCAGGACTGCCACGCCGGCGAGAAATCCCAGCAGCGCCTGATACTCACGATTTCGGATATACAACGACCCGCTGAAGCGTTTCGTCGAGCGGGCGGCGGCAGTAAGCCGCGGCCACAGCGCCGGCACCTGTTCCGCGTAAAGGCCATACTCGGGGAACAACCCGCGCAGATGCTGCTCCTCCAATTCAATCACGGGGAGATAGATCAGCCCGAAGACGGTGGCGAACAGCGCCGCGAGTTCCCAACGGCGCGCGGCCACGGCCAGACCCGCCGCCACCGTCAGCGTGCCCATATAAAGAGGATTCCGCAACCGCGAGTACGGCCCGCTGGTGGTCAGCTCGCGATTTTTTTCCAGATGTCCGGTGGCCCAACCCCGCAGAGCCAAACCGAGCGCGGCCACCGGCAAGCCCACAGCCAACGACCGGGCGTCCGGCGCCGAAAAATATACAAACGCCGCCACCAGCAGGAATCCGCAGGGCACGCGCAATTTCGCCACGCGATCGGCGTAAGGCTTCGGAAACCAATAGTGGCGCTGCTCCATCGGCATGATCCCTTCTAAGAAAACTCGCGCAAAACGGAGCGCGGCGGTACCGCCCAAGTCCTGTGCGCTTCTACGTAACCCGGCGTAGCCGGAACCAAGCAGGACTCTTGCACGTCACGACAACCGCTCCCTGACGGTCGCGGCTCGGTTACGGTTCTCGGAAGTTCGAGGCGCGCTCGACATGCTCTGAGCCCCCAGAAACATTAGGCACTAAACAGCCCGCAAAACCGAGCGGGTGGGCTGGGCTACGCGGGACAGCCGGCCGATTTCAGGGTCAAGCCGGCCCTCAGCGCGTCGAATACCGCATCGGCGCCAATCGAACGCATGCTCGTCGCCGGATCGGCGCCGCGGCGGTGCGTGGTCTTGGCCTCCGGAACGCGCAGCACTGTGATCGTTCCGCCGAACGGTCCGTTGCGCGCCGGATCGGTGGGTCCATAAATCGCCACTCCCGGTTTCGAGAGCGCGGCCGCCAGATGCAGCGGTCCGCTATCGACGCCCACCACGGCCGAGGCCTTTCGCGTGGCGTCGATTAGCCCGGCCAGACCGGAAGAATGCGGCCATGCGCCGGTGATGCGATTCAACAGCGCCGCGGCCTGCGGCGGACCGTTCACCACCAGCGGGAGATTATACTCGGCGCGCAAACGTGCGGCGAGCGCCGCGAAGAACTCCAGGGGCCATTGCTTGGCGCCCCAGCCCGCCAGCGGACTGGCCAGCACAAACCGCCCTTCCGGCAATTCGCCCTCCGGCGCACCCGGTGGAATTGGAAACGCCCGCAACGTGCTGGACGCGCCCGCCGCCGCCGCCAACTCCAGATTCTGCTCCACCATGTGAACCGTCCGCGCATCGGTGGTGTGCGAATAAAACAATACGGCGGGACGTTCCCGCGCCTGCGATGTGCCGAAGCCGTACAGCTTATCCGGCCGCGCCAGCGCCGCCATCAGCGCCGATTGCACCAGCCCCTGAAAATCCACCGCCACATCGATCTTCGCCGCCCGCATCCGTTTCCACGCCGTTCGAATCACCGTCACGCTGCGGCGGTGGAACGGGATGATCTCATCTAAAAACGGATTACCTTCCAGCAACGGGGCCCAGCGCGGATCCACCAGCCAGCTCAGATGGCTATGCGGTAGGCTGTGTTTCAGACTGGCCACGGCGGGCAGGGTATGAAGAATATCGCCCATTGAACTCAGGCGCACGACGAGAATTCGCGGACCGGGCATCGGCCTACTATCTCACGCCGGCAAGCTGCCGCGCATGAACGTGCTGGATCAATGCGACCAGGCGCCGCTGGTCGGCGTGCTCTTCGCGGATCGCGGCCGCGGTCCAATCCGACTCCGGCAATTCGCCGGCATCGCATGTAGCCACGTAATCCACAGCTTCCAGGCCCGCCACCAACGCCGCCCGCGCCCCGGATTCGAGAATCGGCGAAACCGGATGGAGCACGACGACGACCAGCGCGTCATGCGACCGCCGGATCTGCTCCAGCCGTTCGGCGTGGCCGGCCAGGAGCGGATCGAAGTGCCCGGTGACCAAGGCCGTGCGCAAGCCGCCGCGCCGTACGATGCGGCGGGCCTCCTCCAGATCGATAATCTTGGTTCGTGTATCCACGCGTTTTTCTATTTGAACACTCGCGCCCTGTGCGCGCTTTCTGAACACCGCGCACAACGGAGCGCGGCTGCGCCCTGTGCGCTCTCTCTATTTGAGCAGTTCCAGCGCCGCGTCCGCTACTCGGCGGGCCTCGACGCGGGTCATACAGCGATGGTCAATCGGGCATTCGCGCAGCAGGCACGGGCTGCACTCGACCGGCTCCCGGACCACTCTGGCGAGCGGCCCGGTGGGCCCCGTGGCTTCCTCGTCGGTGGCCCCAAAGACGGCCACCGTGGGGACGCCCAGCGCCGAGGCGATGTGCATGCCGCCGGAATCGTTGGTCAGAAACACGCGGCAGGCGGCCGCCATCTCGATGAACTCGCCGAGCGCCGTCTCGCCCGCCAGATTGCGCGCCACGATTCCGCGTTTCTCGACCATCCGCTGAACCTCGCCGCAAAGTTCCCGCTCGTCTTTCGATCCGAACAGTGCGACGCGCGCGCCCAGCCCCTGTGCCACCATAACAGCCGCCTCGGCAAAACGTTCGGCCAACCAGCGTTTCGCTTCGCCATAAGCCGCGCCGGGGCTGATCCCGATTACGTTTTCACCCAATCCGGCTTCGGCGAGGCGGACGATTCCCACGGCCCGCGCCGCCCCGGCGCCCTCCAGTCGAATCGCGCCGTTCGCCGGGCGTTTATCCAACACGCCCGCCCGCCGCAGCAATTCCAGATAGTAAAAACGTTCATGCCGTGGGATGGACCCGCGCCCGGGCACGGCGATAGCGCGTGTAAGCAGCCATCCGCGGCCGTCGCGCGCATAGCCGATGCGCTCGGGAATGCCCGCCAGCCGCGCCACCAGCGCCGCCTCGAAAGCGTTCTGCAGCAGAATCGCGCAGTCGAAGCGTTCCGGCGCCAGCGTGCGCGCGATCCTCCACTTCGCCGTCCAGTCACGCGCACCGCGCGCCGCATTGTACGGAATCAAACGATCGCAGAAGGGTTCCCGCGCATATAGATCGGCCACCGTGGGCAGCGCCAGAATCGCGATATACGCTTTCGGAAAGCGTTCGCGCAGGGCGCGCAGCGCGGGCAGCGACATCACCGCGTCGCCCACCCAATTCGTCGCGCGCACCAGAATGCGGGAATATTCCATGGCGGGGATTGGCCCAAATTTCGAGCTTACTGCGATGGTACCGCGCCGGTGGGCGCGCGCACGCAGCGCGCACCGGCCGGGTGGCGGCAGTTGGGTGCGCCCCGGCGCTTTCTGTCTTCGACCGCGGGACGATTCGTTTCGATCGGCAACCGCTCCCTCACGTGCCCAGAGGGCGCCCAGGCTCGGAATGGGCGTCGCGGGGATTTGAGGCAGCGGACATTCACGGCGGCGGAATCGATTGTGGGCGGCCGGACGCTTGCCGCGAGTGTCCGCTTCGGTTTTTTCGAGACAGGGACGCCTAGAATCCCTCGGCAACCGCTCCCTTACGGTCACGGCTCGGAAGGCTCACGGATGCGGTTATCCAGATGGAAAGAGGTATATAATACGAATGCTATGCCTAGCGAACGGAGTATTACCCTTGGGAAAACCTAATTCCGCGCAGACTGCACTGGATTTGCTGGTACTGACGGTTCTCGACCGGCGCGGGCCGTTGCATGGCTATGGAATCGCCACGGCTATTGAAGATGTGTCCGCGGAGGCGCTGCGCATAGAGGAGGGGTCGCTCTATCCGGCGTTACATCGAATGGAAGAACTGGGATGGATCGCCGCGGAATGGCGAGTGAGCGAAACCAAACGCCGGGCGCGGTTTTATCGCGTAACCAAAGCGGGGAAGAAGCAGTTGAAATTCGAATCGGAGCGCTGGGCGAGTTTCTCCGCCGG
>JBDTAT010000202.1:0-3500 GCA_039924505.1 Bryobacteraceae bacterium | reverse complement strand
GGTTCCCCCGCTGATCCAGAAAGTCCGCCGATAAGGCGACGCGAAATTGTTTGTGGCCGGAGTTCAATGTCATGTCAGCTCGCAGTTTGTTCCAGCACGATAACCCAATCGCGGAAAATTGGCAATTCCGGCGCTTTCCAGTTGCCCGCGCTGTCCGGAGTGAACTTGCCGGCAGGGGTCTCGACGCCATCGCTGGGGTTGACGAACGACGCCTTGTAGGAAGCGGAGCGGAGGTTGCGAAACTGAATGGTGGTTCGCGATGCCGGGACAAACGCGATAATAACTTCTCCGGGCGCCTCGGCCGCGAAGGGAAGCCAGTAGTCTTCTTTCGTCCAGTGAGGTTCCACCAGCTCGGGCCGCGGTTGCAGCTTCCACCAGGAATAACGGCTCAATAGGGCCTTCGCGAGACCGAGTTGGCGGGAGCCCGGCAGTTGGTAAGCGACCTCCCAAGGCGTATTACCCCAGGAGTGGCCGTGCGGCGAAAGACCGTACGGTTTTTCCGTGGTGTTCACCTGCCAGATTCCGTTGGCGCCGTAGGTGTGGCCGCCGGCCCCGCTCAAAATGCACGCCCAGAACATGTAGCGTTGAACCTCTTCGCGGCTGGCCTCCTGGATGCCTTCGTAACAGACCTCGCCCACCAGCACCGGCATTTTGGGACTGAGCTCCAGTGAATGGACGACGCTGTTGACGGTATTGGGGGCGCTCTTCCGGTCGCCGTGGCCCGTCTGCAGCATGTCGAAATCGAGGACCGAAGGATCTTCAACGCAATCCCGCGCGCTGCGGGACGGGTGAAGCGTGATCGGGCGCGGAGATGGGTCGATGCTGCGAACGTACCGCGCTACTTCAGTCCAGCCGTGCTTCTGCATGGCGGCATCCCGCTCACGCGTTTTCGATAAATAAAACGGCATGGTGGCTTCGCCTGCCAGGCACCAGACGGTAGGATACGCGCCCCAGCGCGCGACAAGGTACCGCCAATGCTGCTTCATTTTCTGAATCCCCATCAAGGGAAGGAAGTAACCCCAGCATCCCACCACGCAGGGAACAATGCCGTGGTCCGCCAGGTGCGCGATGCGAACATCCGCCATATCGAAGTATTCGGGATTGATCCGCGCGTAATCGGATTGCCACGGAAAACCGGCCTCATTGGCGCCGCGCGGATCGAAGGCGGGCATATCGGGATACAACCCCGCCACAATTTGTACGACGCTGAAACCCTTGCGCACGCGGTCCGCGGTCAGCGTCTCAAAATCGTCAGGCCAGCCGAGCCGCCGGCACAAGCCCATCCACCACGTATCGCCGAGCCAGAAAAAGGGAGTGCCGTCGCTGTGTTGGAAGTGCCGCTGGTCGGCCGCTACCCGCACGGGTCCGTGCTGGTAGAGAGGATTGTTCCCCGCGTAGCTCTCCACCGTCAGCGCACCGGTTTGGCCGTGCAATGCCGCGTTTGACGTGTCTGTACAGACCGTCCGGTACTGGTAGCGGCCGGCAACCGGAGGCGCGAAGCGCGCCCGCCACACTTCCCCTCCCGCCCAAAAGGCTGGAGTTCGATACTGCTTCCCGGATGGGTCGGTGAAAATTACGTCGAGATCTACTTCGTTGAACGGATCGTTGTAGCGTTTGCCGGAATGATAGGACCACTCCGTGGGACAGTTTTGAACGGCATACATAGCCTGCCCACGAGCGATGCGGTCCGCTGCAAAGACTCCGGCGGCGGAAGCTTGACAGAAGGCACGGCGGGAGATTGGAGGATAAGGCATCGGCGCTCCTTCGAAATAGCAGCTTCAATCGGATTGAGCGCGACTATAATATCAGGCTCGCGAAATTTTTTCAGCGCGTCGCTTCACTTGCGCTTCGGGCAGGTGCGGACTCCTTGACAGCCCTTCGTGGGTGTGATTATATTCTTGCAGCCCGTTCGGGCGGCGCCCATCTATCCGCTCTCAACCGGCTAAGGAGGCTCTCGTGCATGTATGTTTACTGGGCCGTGTCGCAGCCAAAGTTTCCGGATCGCGAAGCATTGCGCCGCAGGTGCTCATCGTCTCCGTGGCGCTCGTCTCCATGGCCTTTGGCCAGGAAATTCGCGGCACGATTGCCGGAACGGTGACCGATCCTCAAGGCGCGGCGGTTTCAGGCGCGCGAGTCGAAATCAGAGGCATCGACACCAACGTAGTCTACCCAGCTACGACCAACGACAGCGGCATCTATGTCCTTCCGCTTCTTCCGGCAGGCAACTACTCGATCTCGGTGACGAAGGAAGGCTTCAAGCGGGCCCAGGAGCAGAGAGTCGAACTTCGCGTTAGCGAGCGCGCGCAGGTGGATTTCCATCTCGAAGTCGGCGCGGTGAGCCAGCAGGTGTTGGTTACCTCAGAGGCGCCGCTGCTCGAAACGGCCACTGCATCGCGCGATCAAGTGGTCAGCGATAAAGCGGTCGCGGACCTGCCCTACGAGGGCCGCAATTCGTTTCTGACATCGGCCATCACGTCCGGCTTCTATTTTGGGAGCACCGATTCCCTAAATGCCATCCGGCCGTTCGACAACGGCGGCATGGACTCCATGCAGATCAACGGCGGCCTGGGTTTCCGCAACAACTTTACCATCAACGGTCTGCCCGATACGGCGCAGGAGAGCGCGAATCCCGCAAGTCTGACGTACGTTCCGCCCCCGGACGCCGTCAAGGAAGTGAGCGTCGAATCGAACGCCTATGATGCGCAATATGGCCATACCGGCGGCGGCACCATCAACGTCGATCTGAAGAGCGGCACGAATCAATTTCACGGGGCTGTCTACGAATATGTGCGGAATACCATTTTTAACGCAAACCGGTGGGAAAACAACGCCAGCGGAGCGGCGAGAACCCCGTACCACTGGAGTGAACCCGGTATCGAACTCGACGGGCCGGTTTACATTCCGCACCTCTACAACGGCAAGGACAAGACGTTTTTCATGTTCTCGTGGGAGAGAATTCAGGACGGCGTTCCGCAGCCCCTCACCGCCTCCGTTCCAACTCTGCAGCAGTTGACCGGCGATTTTTCCGCCACCACATCGGGTGGAAAGCCGGTTACGATCTACGACCCGCTGACGACCTCGCAGACCTCGCCCGGTGTGTATACCCGCACGGCTTTCCCGGGCAATATTATTCCCGCCAACCGGATCAATCCCGTCGGCGCCAAACTGATCTCCTACTACCCGAAGCCGAATGCCGCGGGCACCCTCGATCATCTGAACAACTACTTCGATGGAGCCACTGTCGTGACCGATAAATACGACGTCTTCAGCTATACGGTGGATCAGAGCATCAATGAGAAAAACCGTATGTCGTTCAGTTATTTTCAGGCGAACCGGCATCAGGTGGAGCCGACCTACGATTTCGGATCGCCCGCGGCATCCCCGCTGTACACGCACTATCGCGTCAACCACGGCGGCTCGATCAACTGGACTTCCACGTTGAACCCGACCACCGTTCTCGACATCCGCGATGGCTTCGAGCGGCACAACTTCGCGGTCGT
>JBDTAT010000201.1:0-3010 GCA_039924505.1 Bryobacteraceae bacterium | reverse complement strand
CAGACTAGCGAGTGTTTCTGAAACTCCAGCCGCTTCTCCGGGAAATCCGCGCGTGCATGTGCGCCGCGGCTCTCCTCGCGCGCCAGCGCGCAACGCGCGATCAAGCTGGCGACGCCGCACATATTACGGAGCTCATAACGCCCGCGCGTTGGCTCCGCGCAGCGCTCTTGTGTTAGCGATTCCAGCCGCTCCCGCGCTCGCCGCAGCCCCGCGCCGGTCCGCAATATGCCGCAATCGCGCCACGTGAGTTCGCGCAGATCCGCTTCAGAAATCCGGGGAAACATCGCCTCGGGGGCCGCCGCGTCTACTCTCCGGGGCGGGGCGCTCCATTCCCGCATCGCCCGTCCCGCGCGCGCGCCGAACACGACGCCTTCGAGCAACGAGTTGCTGGCCAGACGGTTGGCCCCGTGAACGCCGGTACACGCGGCTTCCCCTGCCGCGTACAAGCGCCGCAAATTCGTGCGGCATTCCAGGTCCGTCCGCACCCCGCCCATGGCGTAGTGCGCGGCCGGATGCACCGGCGCCGCATCGCGCGTGATATCCACGCCGTGCCGCCGGCAGGTCTCGAAAATGCGTGGGAACCGCGCGCGGATATGGCCGGCATCCAAATGGCGCAAGTCGAGAAACACATGTTCGGAGCCGTCGCGTTCCATCTCCATCACAATGGCGCGGGACACCACGTCGCGCGGCGCCAGTTCCGCCATCGCGTGGTAGCGCGCCATGAACTGCTCGCCCGCCGCGTTGCGGAGTTTCGCTCCTTCGCCGCGCAACGCCTCCGACAGCAGGAATCGCGGCGCGCCCGCCACGTGCAGCGCGGTCGGGTGAAATTGCACGAACTCGATGTCGCTTATTTCGGCTCCGGCCCGGTACGCCGTGGCGACGCCGTCGCCGGTGGCCACGTCCGGATTGGTCGTCTCCTTGAACACGCGGCCGAGACCCCCGGTAGCGAGCAGCACCGCCCGCGCGTGAATCGGAATCAAACGGCCGGCCGCTTCGTCGAACGCCAGCGCGCCCGTTACTTCACCCTCGCGCGCCACCAGATCGGTAACCGCGGCGTAGCTGCGAAACTGGATATTGGAAATCCGCGCGGCCCTTTCGTGTAACGTGCGCGCAATCTCGCGTCCGGTGGAATCTCCTTGCGCGTGCAGAACCCGGCTGCGGCTGTGCGCCCCCTCGCGCGCGAACAACAGCCGCGTTCCTTCGCGGTCGAACGCCGTTCCCCACTCGAGGAGTTGTTCAATGGCCGCCGGCGCTTCCTCCACCAGAATACGCACGGCATCCGGATTCGAAAGCCCGTCGCCGGCCGCCAGCGTGTCCTGTTCATGCAATTCCACTTCGTCGTCGTCGCTGAGCGCGGCCGCAATGCCGCCCTGCGCATATTCCGACGACGATTCGTGTAAACTGTCCTTCGCCAGCACCAGTACTTCGCCTGCCTCGGCCAACTCAATGGCCGCGCGCAGACCGGCGACGCCGGCTCCGACCACCAGGTAATCGGGATTTATGAAATGCTTCGAGAGGGAACCGATACTTTCATCGTACAGTTTTGCGGAACTCGCGCACAATGCGCCGGGATCCGCGCCGGGCGCTGCGCGCCGTGATAAACGATCCGTGGTAAAAGAATCGTATGCCTCGCTTTCGGGTGGAAACTCCGCAACGCGCCTATGACGCCGTTGTTGAACGCGGCATTCTCTCGCGGCTGGCGGAATGGATTCCGTCCCCGGCCGGCAAGCTGTTTGTCGTCACCACGCGCGACGTTTGGGATTTGCATGGCGCCACGGTAACCCGCGCGCTCGCGGGGCGCCCGCACTCGGTATTGTTTTTCCCGGGCGGTGAGGAACGAAAACGCTTGTCCGAAGTGGAAGCCCTGGCCGAACAAGTGGTGCGCGAAGGCGGCGACCGGTCGAGCGTGATTGTCGCTCTCGGCGGCGGTATCGTCACCGACGTGTCCGGTTTTCTGGCTGCGGCGTTCATGCGCGGGATTCCGGTGCTCCAACTGCCCACCACTCTACTGGCGCAGGTGGACGCAGCGGTGGGCGGCAAGACCGGCGTCAATCTGGTGGCGGGCAAGAATCTCTTCGGCAGTTTTCACCAGCCGCTGGCTGTCCTGATCGATCCCGACGTGCTGCGCACGCTGCCCGAACGCGAGTATCGCGCGGGCCTTTACGAAATCATCAAGTGCGGCGTCATTCGCGATGCCGCTTTGTTTCACCTGTTCGAGGAGCATAGCGCCGAGGTTCTGGCCCAGGAGCCGGCGGTCGTCGAGCGCATCATTTCCGATTCCGTCCGCATCAAGGCGGAAGTGGTTTCCGCGGATGAGAAGGAAGGCGATCTGCGCCGCATCTTAAATTTCGGGCACACGATCGGCCATGCGCTTGAAGCCGAAACCGCGTACACGCGATTGCTGCATGGGGAGGCCGTGGCGTTCGGCATGCGCGCCGCAACGGAATTGGCCGTGCTCTCGGGGCACCTGGCGCGGACCGCCGCCGCCACCATCAACCGCGTGATCCTCCGCTACGGTCCCATCCCACCGCTCGACGGCATTGCTCCGGCGCGGCTGCTTGCACGCCTGGCCAGCGACAAAAAGACGATTCAGGGCAAAGTGCATTTCGTGCTGCCGGTGCGGATTGGCGATGTCGCCATCGTCTCCGGCATCGGCGATGCCCTGGTGCTCGCCGCCATCGAATCGGCCCTCGCATGAAGGGAACCACTCCCGCCGGAACGGTCGGCGAAGAACAAGCCGCCCGGTGGGTGCGCGGCATGTTCGGCCGTATCGCCGGCCACTACGACCTGCTGAACCATCTGCTGTCGTTTAATCTCGATCGCCGCTGGCGCGCGCGCGCGGTCCGCCGCGTCGCGGATGTTCTTGCGCGCCCGGACGCTCGCGTGCTTGATTTGTGCTGCGGCACCGGCGATCTGATGCTGGCGCTCGAAAAGAAATGCGGGCGCCCGGTTTTCGGCAGCGATTTTTGCCATCCGATGCTGGTCGCCGCGCGCCAGAAAGTTGCCACAC
>JBDTAT010000200.1:0-4299 GCA_039924505.1 Bryobacteraceae bacterium | reverse complement strand
CAATTCACGGTCTGCAACCGCTCCGCAGCATCCGAGAAACGAATCCATCTGGGCGTCGAGATGCTCCTGGACCGCGCCTGTGTGTACGGGTTGGAATTCCGGAAACAGCGTTGCATACGGGGTCGCGCTGCGCCCGCACGTTGAGGCGACAGCGATCGCGCTGTTGGCTCTTCAAGACGAACAGCGAACCAAAGCTATTCAAAAGAGCTTGTCTTGGCTCAGGCAGAACGCAGCCGGCGTCGATTCGGTTTCCAGTCTTGCTTGGTGCATTCTCAGTTTGTTCGTGTACCAAGAACCCGTTGGGGACTCAAGAACAGATTGGCGACGATCATCGGAGACGGCCGCGACATCCGGAATAATGCAACTCTCGCTACCGCGATTCACGCGCTGAAGTGCGGCGAGATGATTCATCCCTTCGAGGTGCTGCGATGAAGCTCGATCGGCGACGATTTCTTGGCTCATCAGTAGGTGTGGCCGTCACAGCCGGGATGGCTGCGGAATGGATTGGGCCGAAGCACTCCGTCTCGTACCGGAGACCTCGTTCGTCAGTAGCGGTGCTGAATGCGGCCGAGTACTCGGAAAGGATCGAGGCGCTCCTTCTGGATGGACTGCGGTTGTTCCGACTAGAAGTAGTAGGGCGGTCCATTCTTCTAAAACCAAACTTGGTGGAGGACTTGCTGGGGTTGCCCCCATAAGCGTTTACTTAAGGAACTGTCGTTTTCGCTTCCGTTTCGATTCTGCGAGCGCCTTCGCAATGATAGACCAGTTTCCGAGGGTCTTGGCTAATCCGGTGGTCGGAAGAATCACTGCGCACAGTTCCCGAAACATATAGTCGATCACTACGCCACCTACTCCGTCGCATGCTCCAATTCGTAGCCCCACGGGGAAATCGTTCTGGCTGCTCCGATCATCCGTTCGACAAGCAGGCTGGTGAACAGCTTTCCGTGTATCCAGGCGCGACAACTTTCGGGGTCTTTCTTGGGCAAGTGTCCCAGTCCCATGATCGACTTCATTCGCTTGAAGGCCAGGTCGATTGGCCATCTGGATCGATACAAATCCAAGACGCCTTGGCAACTCCAGGACAGCGGCAGCGTAGTCCAAACAAAGAAGTATTTGGCCGCCTCCAGCGACTTCGCCGTGGCGGGCTTTTGTCGCTTGTTCGCTTTCCGCCTCAAGCGCTTCACAGCCTGTGCGGCGGCTTGCCTACTGCGTCGGACGATAATCAGGCGGCCCGCAATTGGCTGGCTCTTGCCGCCTTGGACCAAGGCCGCCCATTCCTGGCACTGACTGGATTTTAGCTTCTGGCCCAGTTTCACCGCATCCAGCCGTTTACCTTGCGTATTGAACAGAGGCAACGACTGGCGATTCACCCTTACCACCAGATCGCCGCCCGCCTCCACGACGTGACGCACCCCGGGCGGCGTCGAATATCCGCGATCCCCCAGCAGGATATCTCCGGACACGACCGGAAAGCGCCGCCTCGTTTCGCCGCCACTCACATCGGTCAAGGCGAAAAAATCGCATTGCAGGTTCGTCAAGTTGATGGAGTAATGAATCCGCCAGTCCGTTCCGGTGCTCCCAGGTTCGGAAATGGTAGTGGCATCTACCGCCCTAACGCGCTGCCGAGCCTTCGGGGAAACGATGCCTAAGCTGGCGCACATCTGGTCCGCCATCCCGCGCAGCCACTCCTCGGACGCGCGCAGCCGCTTGTACACCGCCGACTGATTCAGTTGTCCCAAACCAACCTGCCGCGCCCGCGTCGACGTTTCGGCGAGCGAACAACCATTGTCGATATGAATGAGTAGAATGCGCAGCAACGCATCCGCTCCAGAAACTCCGCGCGCGCGAGTCAGAGCACCGCAATCGCGGGCTCTCTGCTCACATCCCATCGGAAGAAAGGAACACAGGACTGACCAGTCATCCAACTCCTCCAGCACCGCCGCAGGCTGCTTCATCTACCCACAACATAGCGACACTAACCGCTAAAGAGCAATCCTTAAGTAAACGCTTATGGGGGGTTGGCCCCCTGAGCTGAGACAAACTGTTAAGAGACTGTTTACCGTTTGATTGGCGACAATTAGAATTGCGTGTTAACGACAATTAAAACTGCCGGACGGCGACAACTATAAATCACCATCTTAGAAGCGCTGTGAAGCGTTTACCGATGGTTACTGACGAGCAAGTCAGGAGGTTAAGAAAGTTGTCGAAAACAGAGAAGAATCAGGAAGTTGCGGCGGCGAAAGCGGGGATGGCCCCGAATACGGCGCGAGAGTACCTGCGGGACGCGCGTTTGCCGAGCGAACGAAAAGAGGATCGAAGCTGGCGAACCCGGCCAGATCCTTTCACCGAGGTATGGGACAGCGTTCGCGAGCAGGTGGCGACGAATCCGGGACTGGAAGCGAAGACGCTGTTCGAGGCATTGCAGCGGCAGTATCCGGGACAGTTCGCCGACGGTCAGATCCGGACCCTGCAACGACGATTGAAGCGATGGCGGGCGACCGACGGACCCGAGCGGGAAGTCTTTTTCACCCAGCAGCATGTAGCGGGACGGCTCGGGCAATCGGACTTCACGCATATGAACGAGTTGAGCATCACGATCGGCGGACAGAGTTTCCCGCACATGCTGTTTCACTTCGTGCTGACATTTCCAACTGGGAGGACGTTACTCTGTGCTACTCGGAGAGCTTTGAAAGCCTGAGCGAGGGGTTGCAAAACGCCCTGTGGGAACTGGGCGGGGTGCCGCTGGACCACCGCACCGACCGCATGTCGCTGGCGGTGAACAACGGAAGCGATGAGAAAGAGTTCACCGCGCGCTACGAGGCGCTGATGCGGCATTACCGGATGACCGGGCAGAAGATTCAGACCGGCAGACCGAATGAGAACGGCGACGTGGAACAGCGTCATCACCGGCTGAAGCGGGCTGTGGGCCGGGCTCTGTTGCTGCGCGACAGCCACGACTTTGGCTCCATCGGCGAATACAAAGAATTGCTGCGCGTGCCGCTCCGGCAACTGAACGCCGGACGGCGCGAACGGGTGAAAGTGGAGATGCAGTATCTGCGTCCGTTGCCGACGGGTCGGCTGGAAAGCCTGAAGCGGGAACGGGTGAAAGTGGATTCCGGCAGTTTGATCTACGTGGACAGGAATGCGTACTCCGTGCATAGCCGATTGATTGGAGAGAGGGTCGAAGCGCGGAGCGGGGCCGAGACGGTTGAGGTTTGGTACGCGGGCAACAAAGTGGAGACGTTGGCCCGGTGGCGCGGGCGAGGCAAACATCGGGTGGACTACCGGCACATCATCGACTGGCTGGTACGGAAGCCAGGTGCGTTTGAAAACTACCGTTATCGCGAGGAACCGTTCCCGACCAGCCGGTTTCGGATGGCATGGGACGCGTTGCGCGAGATCTCGCCGGCGGGAGCGAACAAAGGATACCTCGGGATATTGGAACTGGCGGCGAAGGAAGGTGAGGCGCGGGTGGACGACCTCCCGCGCAGCCTGCTTGAGCAGGGAGAAATGGGCGAGGGCAAGCTGAATGCGAAGCTGATGGCCGAGACGTTGAACCAAGGCGGAGGGGCGCCTTCGGCTACCGCCATCCATGTGGCGGAAGTTTCGCTGGCGAGTTTCGATGAGCTGCTCAGCGGCGTATCGGAAGTTGTCCAATGAGCGCCCCGGACCTGCAGGGTCAGTTGACGGAACGCCTCAAAGAGTTGCACCTGCCGGCCATCCGGCGCTGTTTCGGAGAAAAAGCGCGGCAGGCGGAACGGGAAACGGCGGGCTACGAGCAATACCTGTCCGGACTGATCGAGATCGAATGCCAGGAGCGGCGCGAACATCGGGTGGCCCGCCTGCCGCGGGAATCGACAGTTTCGATCTGAAGCGACTTCCACAGAAGGCGGCTCGCCATATCAGGGCCTACAGGATGGTGCGTTCCTGGACCGCAAAGAGAACGTGCTGATCTTCGGCAATCCCGGCAGCGGTAAGACACATCTGCTGTCAGCGCTCGGACAGGAACTGATTCGGTCTGGCCGCCGGGTGGCTTTCACTACCTGCACTCGTCTGGTGCAGGAACTCCTGCTGGCGAAAAAGGAACTGCGGCTGAACCGGGTGATCCGCAAGCTGGCGTATTACGAAGCGCTGGTCATTGACGATCTGGGCTACGTCCAGCAAAGCCGGGAGGAAATGGAAGTACTGTTCACGATTCTGGCGGAACGCTATGAGCGCGGCAGCGTCCTGGTTTCGTCGAACCTGGCATTTTCGAAATGGGAGGCGATCTTCAAGGACCCGATGACGACGGCGGCCGCT
>JBDTAT010000199.1:0-4233 GCA_039924505.1 Bryobacteraceae bacterium | reverse complement strand
AGCCTGAAACGCCGGTATGGCCGAGCCGACCTGGGCGCCGTAGGGATTTGCGCGGCCGTCGCCGGTGTCTTGGACCCGGTTATATCCCAGGTAGAGATCGGCGCGTTTTTTGAAGGCAATGCGGGCGCCCAGGTTCGCGGCGTGGACATTGCTGATGTAGAACGATTGATCGCCGGTGACCAGTTGGGCGTCGGCGAAGTACGCAATGCCGCCAACCGTATCGAGGTGAAGCTTGGAGTAACCGGCGTCCAGCGCCAGCCATTCGCGCAACGCCCAGGAACCATTCACCGAATACGTCCGGCTATGGGCGCTGTAGGTGGAGAGCGAAACCGAATTCACGTTGTAATCGGCGCGCGAGATGGCGGTCAAAGTGAAACTCTTCAACTTATATTGCACGCGCGCGCCCAGATCGTGGTAGTTCCGGCCGCTGACCGGATCCAAGGGACGGTCGGCATGGCCGATTTCGCCGTCGAGCGTAATGGCGAGGCCGCGCACCGGCTTAAGCCGCGCGCCGAACTGGCCTTCGTGCATGCGGTTCGTTTGGCCGGCGAGCGCCGGAAACGTCTCGCCGAACGCCGTGACAGTTTGATTGGACTGGATGCGGCGATCCGAATATCGATAGCCGGAAAAAAAGCCCAGCCAGCGGTTGACGTGGAAATCGAGGTCGGTCGCATTAGCGATGGTGCGAATGCCGAGGTACTGGAAATTTACCAGTTCGCTCGAAAGCGTGGAGTTATCCACCTGCTCGAAGAAGGAATTGCCGACGATGCGGATGCTGTAGAACGACGTGTGGTTGGTGACGGTCAGCCAGGACGATGGGAACAGGCTGAAGGTAAGGTTTCCCGTGGCGGCGGGCCGATCGGCGTCGCCATAGGTGAACACCTGGCGGTTCTGCGTTTGCAGGAAGCGATTGGCGCCCAAATCCATTTCGTCCTGGACGAAGGCCCGCCGTCCTGCGGTGTAGGTAAAGCGGCCGTTGACGGCGTACCATTTCTCACCTTCATTAAAAAGCGCGACGCGCCAGTAGGGGCTGGAGCCGTGATACGGCTCGCGGCGGGTGAGCGAGGTGAGGGTTACCCCACTCGACGGGTTATTGCCGAGGCTCAAGCCGGTGGCGCCGGTGGGCGTATCGTCCTTGAAGTCCTCCCAACCGTGCATCCAGTTGAGACGAATACCGAATAACTTCAGTTCGCTGCCGACGCGGTAATCGTTTTGCTGGCGGCGGACGTCGGAAAATAGCGGAAACTCGTTGCCGCGCGAATCGAACAATTGCTCGGTGGTGAGAGCCGGCCCGGATTGCGTGTTGCGCGAGTAGCCCAGGAAAAACTTGAAGTTCGATTGCGGGAACAGAGTCAGGTCGTGGTCCTGCAGGCGCCGGGTGGTGTCGATCATATGCTCGCCGCCGGCGAGGGTTAGCGCGGGGTCGAAGAAATCGTTCTGTCGCCAGATGAAGTCATAGCGGTATAGAGCGTTCTTCTGTACCCGAAGGCGGGCGATCTGATACGGGTCGTTGCCCAGGCCTTCGGTGGTAAGGACGATTTCGTCGAACCACCGGCCGTGGCCATCGCGCGAGTTGACCGTCAGAGAACTCGAAAGCAAACGGATGCCGTTGCCGTAATTGACGTCGCTGCGGTATTTGCCGCGATCGCCGCCGACGGTGGCGAAGCGGTAACCCGTCTCAAACGAATCGACAATATTGTAACCGCTGACGTTCTCGCCGCGCGGCGTGCCCGCCGTGTCGGGCGAGGGGGCGACTGTCTCCTGTCCCAAGGCTGCCGCGCCGGCCATCAGCAGAGCCGCCGTCGAGAGTGTTGCGATGTGCCGTGGCCGCATTTCGAATCCTAGCGCAGGAAAGTCGAGTCGGAGTTGGACCCGTGAATGCGCACGTGGCAGGTGGTGCAGTTCCGGTAGCGCGGGTCGGTCATGTTGTGCGTGGCGGTTTGCGTCGCCACGCCGTTGCCGAGGCGCCCAAAGTTGCCGGCGCCATTGTGGCACTCCAGGCAGAGCGTAAACACCACCGGACGGCGCAGCAGGCGCGGATTCATGGAGCCGTGCGGATAGTGGCAGGTCTCGCAGCCATCGACGACGACCGGCTCATGCTCGAAAACAAACGGGCCGGCTTTATCGATATGGCATTTGAGGCACGGCTCGCGGTTGGCCTCCGCCTGATCCATCATGCGCGGATGCGACGCCATTCGCCACGTCGGCGCGAATGCGCCGTGAGGATTGTGGCAATCCGTGCAGGTCATAAACCCTTCGTTCACGCGGTGTTTGAACGGCATCGAGAACTGTGCCCGCACGTCGCCATGGCAGCCATAGCAAAGATCGGTCTGGTTCTTCGCCAGAAGGAATTTTGGGGCGCGCGCTTTATGGATGGAATGGCAATTCGTGCAAACCACGTCGGCCTGCGTGTGGGAGGAACGCCGGATGTTGGCGCGGCTGAGAGTCTGGCTGTGGCAGCGTAGGCAATTATCGAGAATCTGCCGGGGCGCAAGTTCGGAGAAAGCGACGATGGTAGCCTTCCCGCCATGCGCGGCGACGTGAGCCTGGCCCGGACCGTGACAGCTCTCGCAGCCGGTCTGCGCCGGCGGTAGATTGCCGGCGGCCAGCGCTTTGTAATGGGGATTGCGAAAAAACGTCGCCCAGACGTCGGGATGGCAGGTCTTGCAGACGGCGCTCCCGATGTAGCCGCCGGTGGTTGTGGGGGGGGCCCCGGCAAGAACTGGCGATTGTGCCGCCGCAGTGGTAATCGCAACAATACCGAGGATCGCTACGGCTGCCAGTCGCGGCATTTACTTACTATAAACCAGTCGGCTTACTATAAACCAGCCGGAATGTGTCAGAACACGAAACTAAGTCCTATCATCGGAACGATATCCTGCAGCCATCCGCCGACCTTCGCGTTCAAGGCTGGCGCGATGACCTGTTGTGGGAACGGCGTGAGGTAGTCGTGTACTTCCACCCGGAGGCTGATAGCATTGGAAATACGAAATTTCACCCCGCCGCCCACGCTAACCAGCGGTTTCAACTCGTGAGTTTTGGTCAGCAACGCAATGTTTCCGAGCGGCTGAAATTCAACCTCGGTTCCCGTGCCGCGATAAATCTTGACTCCGCCGCCGGCCGCGACGAACGGCCGTATCCGCGAGCCGGCCGGCATCGCGTTCAGCACGAAATCGTAGTGAATGGCGTGCGATTGCGCGCCGAAGCTCGCCGATGCGCCGCCGGAGGTGAGCTTCATATCCCCTTGCTGGAAATCATAGCGGAGCTCGCCGCTAAGCAAGCGGCCGCTGTTATTCACCAGCCACGCACTGCCGGCTAATCCCATCGCGAATTTCGCATCCGCATTGCCCGCCGGGCTGGTGACGGTTTCCGAGGTGTAAAAACCGCCGCCCGCGCCGGCGCCGAACTCCCATTTCTGCCCGAAAGCGGCCGGCGTCATCGCCAGCAGCATCGAGCATGTCAGTAGCGCACAGCGTGCGGCGCGCATCGCAACGCGGGGGCGGAGCGGCGTCGCGCTTCGCTCGGTCATGTGCGAGGCCCCTGGTAGATGGATCGTCTTCATATCGGCCTTATCCCTTTGATGATGTCTTTTCCGGACTTTCCGCTGAACACGCTCAATTCGGGAGCGCACGGGTTATTCCACGACCCGGACCGGCAGCGATGTGGAACTGCCCCCCTGGGCAATGGTGAGTGTCTCGTCGAGACCGGCCGGGACACTCTTCGGTACGGTCACGTTGATTTGGTAGACGCCGACTTCTCCCGGCGTCAATCCCGCGTAAATCACCTGCAGGTTGACGCCACCGATCGTCACAACGGGAGGAATCAGGACGCCCGCCAACGGATCGGATGGAGCCGGTTGCCCCTCGAGTTGGGCCGGGTTCGTCTGCCCCAGACCCGTGACATAGATCACCAGCGTGTCTCCACGGTGAATCGGGTTCGAGTCGGTCACCAGGAGATTGTTATCGCTGCGGACCAGCGTTGGTATGTTAGTGTCCGGCCCGGCAACGCCCGTGTGGAAAACGCTTGGGGCCGTCGGCAGGATGGTCAGGTTGTAGTTATCGCTCACCCCACCCGGCGTGCGCAGGATCAAAGTCACGTTGCCGGTCGCCTGAAAGGGGAGTTGGGCGTTAATTTGCGTGGGTGAAACGAACAAAACCGGAATCGGTTGTCCGTTGACCGTCAGGCAACTGTTGCCGAGCGCGGTCGGTAGCGGCATCACGCTGGTGGCGACAT
>JBDTAT010000198.1:0-3305 GCA_039924505.1 Bryobacteraceae bacterium | reverse complement strand
GCGAACCATGCACGACATTGAAACCCTGATCACGCATTTCCTTGGGGTCAGCTGGGGTCCGGTGATTCCTGCGGGCGAGGCGCTGGGGGCGATTGAAGCGACGAAAGGTAACAACGGTTACTACCTGGTCAGCGACGGAGGTACCACGTCGTACCGGACTCGCATCCGCACGCCATCGTTCGCACATATGCAGATGCTGCCCCAGCTCGTACGCGGCCGGATGGTCCCCGACGTGTTCGCCGTCCTTGGGGCGATGGATTACGTGCTGGCGGATGTGGATCGATGAGGAAGAAAGAGTATGTTGACGACTGAAGAGCGGCACGAAATTGAAGCGGAAATGGCGCGCTATCCCACGAAGGAAGCGGTGTGCATCGACGCCCTAAAAATCGTGCAGCGCCACCGAGGCTGGGTTTCCGATGAAAGCATTCGCGACATTGGCGAGCTGCTCGGGATGTCGTCCGCCGACCTGGATAGCGTTGCGACGTTCTACAACCTGATCTTTCGGAAACCGGTAGGGCGGCACGTGATCATGCTTTGCGACAGCGTGAGCTGCTGGATCATGGGCTACGACCGCATTCGCGAGCACTTGACCGGTCAGCTCGGCATCCAGTTCGGGGAAACCACGCCCGATAGTCGGTTCACTCTCTTGCCCATCGTGTGTCTGGGAGCGTGCGAGCGGGCGCCGGCCATGATGGTGGACAACAATCTTCACGGGGACCTCGATCCTGCCAAGATCGACAATCTCCTCGAGGCGTGCAAGTAGAAATGACTCTGGAGAAGCCGCTCACCAAAGACATCCCGCCGGATGGCCAGGCTCTCGACCTTACGAGTTATGAGCGTGCGGGCGGGTATCAAGCGCTGCGCAAGGCTCTTCGCGACATGACGCCTCAGAAGGTTCAGGAGGAAGTCAAGAATTCCGGGTTGCGCGGCCGCGGAGGCGCCGGCTTTTCGACCGGGCTCAAGTGGAGCTTTACGCCGATGGGTGCGGATGCGCCGCGACCCAAGTATGTTATCGCTAACGCCGACGAAATGGAGCCGGGCACTTTCAAAGACCGCTACCTGATGGAAGGGAACCCTCACGGACTGATCGAGGGAATGATCCTGGCAGGCTACGCGAACCAATCGGACGTCGCCTACATTTTCGTGCGCGGTGAATACAAGCTATCGCAGGAGCGACTGGCCCGGGCGCTGGCCGAAGGCTACTCGGCGGGTTACCTGGGCAAGAAGATTCTCGGTTCGGACTACAGCCTGGAGATGTATCTGCACATCAGCGGCGGGCGATATATGTGCGGTGAGGAGACCGCGTTGCTCAACGTGCTGGAAGGCAAGCGCGCCAACCCGCGCGCAAAGCCGCCCTTCCCGCCGGTGTCCGGTCTCTGGGGCAAGCCGACCATCGTGAACAACGTCGAAACCCTCGCAAATGTTCCTCACATCGTTAGTAACGGAGCTGCCTGGTTCCAGAGTTTGAGCCGCACCAAGGATGCAGGAACGAAACTTTATGGCGCTAGCGGCAAAGTGAAGCGGCCTGGGCTATGGGAATTGCCAATGGGCACGACGATGCGGGAGATCCTAGAAGAACATGCGGGTGGGATGCGCGAGGGGCTGCGGTTTCGTGGCGCACTTCCAGGCGGCGCCTCGACCGATTTTTTGGTGGAGCAGCATCTGGACGTACCCATGGATTTTACGGAAGTGCAGAAAGTGGGCAGCCGACTGGGGACCGGCACCATGGTCGTACTCGACGATCAGACCTGCCCTGTCGGTATGACCTCGAACCTCATTCACTTTTTCGCCCAGGAGTCCTGCGGCTGGTGCACGCCGTGCTGGAGCGGCTTGAACTGGGCGGAACAAATTCTGAAAGCGTTGGAGGAGGGTGAAGGAAAACCTGGAGATCTGGAGAAATTGGAGTTTCAAACCAAGTTTTGGGGACCCGGCCACACGTTTTGCGCACTGGCGCCGGGTGCAGCGGAACCTTTGCAGAGCGCCCTGAAATATTTCCGCGACGATTTCGAGCGGCACATCCAGGACAAGCGCTGCCCTCTCCGGCAATGATACGGCGAACGTGATGGGAACCATTTACATCGACGGTAAACCTTACGACGCGGACCCGAAGCAAGACTTGCTCGTCGCATGTCTCTCGCTGGGCTTCGATCTACCGTACTTCTGCTGGCATCCCGCCTTGGGCTCCGTTGGCGCGTGCCGCCAATGCGCGGTTAAAGAGTTCAAGGATGACAAGGACACCAAGGGCAAAATCGTGATGGCGTGCATGACGCCCGCCAAGGAAGAGACGCGGATCTCCATTCACGATCCGGAAGCCGTCGCTTTTCGCGCCGCGATCGTCGAAGGGATGATGCTGAACCACCCCCACGATTGTCCGGTATGCGATGTGGGTGGGGAGTGCCACCTTCAGGACATGACGGTCATGACTGGCCATGACTACCGCCGGACCCGTTTTGAGAAGCGCACATTTCGCAACCAATACCTCGGCCCTTTCCTGTATCACGAGATGAACCGCTGCATCCAGTGCTACCGCTGCGTGCGGTTTTATCGCGAATACGCCGGAGGAAACGACCTGAACGCGTTTGGCATTAAGAACACCGTTTACTTCGGCCGCAGCGAAGACGGAGTTCTCGAAAATGAGTTCGCGGGCAACCTGGTGGAAGTCTGTCCCACGGGTGTCTTCACCGATAAAACGCTGCGGCGGCACTACACGCGCAAATGGGATCTGAGAATGGCTCCCGCGATTTGCGTTCACTGCGGAGCCGGCTGCAATATCACCATCGGTGAGCGCTATGGGTCACTGCGCCGAGTTTTGACCAGGTTCAACAGCGAGGTAAACGGCTACTTTCTTTGCGACCGCGGGCGTTACGGTTACGAGTTCGTGAATAGCGAACATCGAATTCGAGCGGCGCGGCTTGAGGGACAACCGATTTCCGGGGATGAGGCAGCGCGGAAGCTGAAGTTTCTCGTTACGGACGGCAAGGCGATCGGTATCGGTTCGCCGCGAGCATCGCTCGAGGCCAACTTCGCGCTGCGTACGCTGGTGGGGAAGGATCGTTTTTTTGCGGGTATTGCGGACGACCAATGGCGGATGATTACAACTATGGTCGGGATTCTCCAGGCGGGGCCGGCCCGTTCGCCCTCCCTCCATGACATTGAGTTGTCCGATGCGGTGCTCATCCTTGGCGAAGACGTGACGAATTCGGCGCCTCGGATGGCACTCAGCCTGCGCCAGTCCGTGCGTCACCAATCTTTCGAGATCGCGGACAAACTGCACATCCCCTTATGGATGGATGACGCCGTGCGGG
>JBDTAT010000197.1:0-2926 GCA_039924505.1 Bryobacteraceae bacterium | reverse complement strand
GCACGCCTTGATTCGACACTATCTCTCGCGCGGAGCGGAACTTCTGAACATTCACGGAAGCCGCATAAGAAAGCACTCGCTGGCGTCAGAGCGAAAAACGAGCATGCTACGTCATCTCATTCCGAAGGATATCTATTTCGAGTGACCGGCGCTGAGGGCTCGTCACGAAATAACCATACCAACCGCTCCCTGGGGGTCGCGGCTCGTTTCGATTCGGATGGTAATTTCGGGACGAGCTTCACTCCTGGCGCAACGTGTGAATCGGGTCGAGGCGGGAGGCGCGGCGGGCTGGGGCGGCGGCTGCCACTAGCGCCACTGTACACAACACGGCGACGGCGGCGAACACTGCTGCTGGATCGCCCGGCTCCACTTGAAATAGCAGCGAACGCAACAGGCGCGCGGCTGCCAGCGATGCGGCGGCGCCGATCAAAACTCCTGCCGCGGTCCAGCGGGCGGCCGATGCTATCGTCATGCCCACGATGCGGGCGGGCGTGGCGCCTAAAGCCATTCGGACGCCGATCTCCCGGGCGCGCTGCGCGACCAGGAACGACATCACGCCGAACAATCCGACGGCTGCGATCAATACGCCCATGACGGCGAAAACCGTCAGCAGGATGGCGTAGAAGCGCGGCCGCTGGTCGATTTCCTGCACGCGCTGGCGCATGGTTTCCATTTGCACCGGCAGGGTTGGATCGAGCGAGCGCAGGATGGCGCGAATGGAACTCGACGCCAGCTTCGGATTGACCGATGTGCGCGCGATCACGATGGCGGAGCGCCAGCCTGTGGGCGGCTCCTGATTATGAAAATTGAAGTCGGCGGCGGGTTTGCGGACGATGTAATACTCCGGCCAGCTCTGCCGGGTGGCGCCGAGGTTGGTCACGTCGCGGGCGATACCGATGACGGTGGTCCACTGGCCCCGCGGCCCTTGGAGTATGCGCTTGCCGATGGGGTCCTCGTGCGGAAACATGCGCCGGGCGAGAGACTCGCTGAGGATGGCCACGAATGCGGCCGGATCGCGGTCCTGGGCGGAGAACGGCCGCCCGCGCACGATGGGGATACCCAAGGCGTCGAAATATCCGGGCGTGACGTAGCGCCAGCCCACCATGCCGCCGGTGCCTTCCGGCCGACGCGGCTGGCCGTCGATGCCGATAGAGGCGAGCGGGCGTCCGCGGATACCACCCGACGGCGGCATGGAATCGGTGATGGCGATTGCGTCAACGCCGGGCGCGGTCGCCATGCGGCGTTCAAGCTCATTGAAGAACGCGAGCTGCTGTTCGTTGCGGCTGTAACGCTCGCGGCCGAGAACGAATCGCGCGGTGAGGACGTGGGAAGTTTCCATGCCGAGCGGGACGCTTTCAAGTTTCCACAAGCTGCGAAGAAGAAGGCCGGCTCCGGTCAACAGCACCATGGAAAACGCAATTTCCAGGGTGACCAGCGCGGAGCGCAACCCGCCGCGCGAACGCATGGTGGAGCGCCAGCCACCGACGAGCAATGAGCCCGAACCGCGCAGCGCGGGGGCGATTCCGAAGAGCAGGCCCGAGGCCAGGGCGGCGCCAAGCGTGAAGAGGAGCACGCGCGCGTCGATGCCGGCTTGTTCCAATCGCGGGAGGGCGGCGGGCGCAATGGCGATAAAGACGCGCAGCAGCACCCAGGCGAGTGCGCATCCTAAGGCGCCGCCGATCGCGCTCAGCAACAGACTTTCGGTGAGGGTCTGGCGCGCCAGACGCAGGCGGGAGGCGCCCAGCGCGGCGCGAACCGCGAGTTCCCGTTCGCGCGTCACGGCGCGCGCCAGCAGCAGGCTCGCGATATTGGCGCAAGCGATGAGGAGCACGGCCAGCACCGATCCGAACAACGCCAGCGATGCCGTGCGCACGTCACCCACTTGCCGGTCGCGCACCAGGCGCACGCGGAAAGAAATTTCCTTGCGAAACTGCTGGGGAACCGTTTCGAGCGCCCGCTGAAACTGCGGCTGGAGTTCGGCGATGGCCTGGCGAACGGCGATGCCGGTCTTCAGACGGGCGAACACGCGCAAGGCACGCCCGGCGCGCTCCGTCGCTTCGTTTAGCGCGAGCGGGAGCAGGACATCGGCTTCGGTGAGGGTCGGCATCTCGAAGTTTTTGGGAAGTACGCCGACGATCTCGACTGGCGCGCCATCGAGCCAGAGGGTGCGGCCCACCGCGCGCGGATCGGCGGCGAAGCGGCTGCGCCACAGTCCATAGGAGATCATGGCGACGCGCGGTCCGTTGGGGCGGTCTTCTGAGCGCGTGAAGGCGCGGCCGGCCAGCGGCGGGATGCCGAACACGTGAAGGAAATTGGCCTCGACGCGGAGCGCGCGCAGACGCACTGGGTTGCCCTCGGTTAGATCGGTGGCGATGGAGCCGGCCTGGAAGGCGGTCACTTCCTCAAACGGTCCGGGATGGCGGCGCAAGCTGAAATACGGCTCCGCGAACAGAAATTCATTGGTATCGAGGGGCGCCATCATGCCGACCGAGACCAGACGGTCCTCGCCCGCGTAGGGAAGCGCGCGAAACAGGATGCGGTCGACGACGCTGAACACGGCAGTGGTAGCGCCGATGCCGAGGGCGGCGGCGAGGATCGCGGTGAGGGCGAATGCGGGATTCCGCGTCAAACCTCGAACCGCGTAGCGGACATCCTGAAGCGTGGTTTCGAACGCAGACAACACCGATGTGTAGACACCGACCGCGATGAGGTTGTTCCTACATGTTGCGGTATGGCGCCGATAGGGAGCGGGAACTCAACGCTCACGGGCGCGTGCTGGCACGATTACTTCGACGTAGATCGTATGGTCAAGTTGCCAATATGTATAGAAGACGATCCAATCGCACGCTGCGAATCGCCGTAGGCCGGCCCAGCGGCCGGTGTCCTCTACCCGGTACATCAGAGGATGATATTTGAGGAAGTCGAG
>JBDTAT010000196.1:0-3310 GCA_039924505.1 Bryobacteraceae bacterium | reverse complement strand
GCGGAGGTTCCGGTGGCCATTCTCACGTCATCGGAATCGCCGCAGGATATCAGCCGCACGGCGATACTGGGGGCGCGGTATATAAAGAAGGCGTTGGCGCTGGACGATTTTCTGAGGGACGTGGGGCGAGGGGTGGAGGAGATGCTCGGCGGGAGCCGGGGATACGCTTCCGAGCCGTGACTGTTGGGGAGCGGTTGTCCGGTGCGAACGGAATCCCGCGGTCGAAGAACGAAGGGGAGTACTTCTTCGGGCGCGTATCATGCCGGGAGGACCGCTCCGTTACGCGGCGTAGCCGGAACCAAACAGCGGCGCTGAGAAGCCCTCGGCAACCGCTCCCTTACGGTCACGGCTCGGTTACGAGCCGGTGGAATTTCGGTAGGGTGCGGTGGAATTACGGTTACGAGCCGGTGGAGTTTCGGTACGGTGCGGTGGAATTTCGGAAGGTCGCGGTGGAATTGAGGAGGGTGCGTCGGCAAGACTCTGGCGTTAGGGCGCATCCGCTACGAAGAGCGCCATGGGTTCGCCCTGCTCCTCGACGACATACCGGATGGCTTCCTGTACCTCTTGATCCTTCCATAGCCATCGCGTGCTTCCATGGCGCGCCCAGCGCTTTCGGTCCGGGCCTTCGCGTCCCAGGCGGTTTAACCCGCGGCTCGCGTAGGATTTGAAATCGACCATAATTCTCTCGGGTCGAACTCCGGCCTCCAAGACTCCATGCACGTGGTTCTTTCGCACGTGCGCGGCCAGCAGACTCCAGCCGCGATGCGCACAGACTTCCCGCAGAGCCGCCAGCACCGCTGCCCGGCCGTCGCGGTCGAGCAAATACGGCGCCTGGCGCATTTCTTCGCGTTCCGTGGCGGCGCGTTTTGGATCGGCGTCCAAACACCGGCTTCCGGGAAGATTGTGGCGCCGGTCTACGGAACCCGGTTCATCGCCGTGCAGGCGGGCACCGTAACACGCGAAGGTAATGAAATATCTCATGGGTGTTGCCGCGTATCTTTTACGGCGCACCGCTCCCTTACGGTCACGGCTCGGAAAGGAATTATTCGGTCTCTCGACGAATCTATCACTCTTGTGGCGCTCGTGCTGGGGCCGGGAAATCAACGGCGGCGCGCAATTGTTTTAGGAGTTGTCACAACCGCTCCCTTACGGTCACGGCTCGGAATGAGGCGGACCTGCTCCCGATCGCGGTAGCGGGTTCTTCCATATTTCACATCCTCGATTGCCGGCGGGTTTGTGCGCCATATCGAAGTGCTGTATTCTCAAAAGGAAAGCTTGCATAAAGGGGTGGTCGCGGTGGGGTGGTCAACGACGTGCTTGGAAAAGCCTGCACAGGTGTCTCGCAGCAGGGTCCCGTTGACGGAGCACGGCGCGTGAGGGAACTCAAAGACCAATTCGTCGATGCGTTGATGGTGATTCTGACCGTCGCGGTGGTGGTGGCGGCGGCCATCAATCTCCAGCAGCAAGACCGTTTTCATTTGCCCGACGACGGCGTCACGTGGATGGACCAGAATAGCGGCGTGCGGGCCATCTACATTGCCGCCGCCAGCCCGGCGTCCCATGCCGGACTCCGGCGCGGGGATACGCTGCTCTCAATTGAAGGCCACCACGTCGAAAATTCGCTGGAAGTCCCGCAGGTTCTGGTTCGCCTCGGCTCCTGGCGGAAGGCCGAATACCGCATCGGTCGCGACGGCGTCGAGTTCAAGGTCAACGTCATTATTGGCGAGAGTCCGCGCGATTCCTCGCTCTACTTCCAGTACTGCGCCGGCGCGCTTTATCTCTTAATCGGACTGTTTGTCTATTTCCGCCGCGGCAATGCCCGCAAAGCCCTGCACTTTTATATCCTCTGTATTGCTTCGTTTGTGCTGTGCTCGTTCCACTACACCGGCAAGCTGAATAACTTCGACAAAATTATCTATCTGGGTAATGTCGTCGCCGGATATTTCGCACCCACCATTTTTCTGCATTTCTGCCTGGTATTCCCGGAGCCGCGCCGCTGGCTTACCGGCGGGCGCTGGTTCCCGGGACGCCTGCGGATCGCGCTGCTGTATTTGCCCGCCACGCTTCTGGCGGCGGCGCATCTCGCCATCGCGCTCGGGGTGGTGCGTCTTTCGGCCCCGCTGCTGGAGGCGCGGTGGCTGGTGGACCGCACGTTCCTGCTCTTCTTCAGCCTCGCCTATCTGGCGGGCGCGCTGGCGCTCGCGCTGGAATTCCGCCATGCCGAAGATCCCATCGTCCGCCGCCAGATTCAGCTTTTACGCAACGGCGTCCTGCTGGGCGTGGCGCCGTTCACGCTCCTCTACGTCGCGCCGTATCTGGCCGGCGCCGTCCCCACGCACTGGATGGCGCTTAGCGTACTCGCGCTGCCGCTGATGCCGCTCGCCTGGGCTTACGCCATTTTGCGCTACCGCCTGATGGACGTCGATGTGATTTTCCAACAGGGCTACGTCTACACTCTGGCCACGCTGTGCGTGCTCGGTATCTTTTACGGACTGGTCTTCGCCGTCTCGAAACCGGGCGACGTCAGCGGCACGGCGATCGTCGCCCTGATCTTCATCGCCACCTTCGTTTTTCAGCCCATCCACAACTGGATTCAAGAGCAGCTCGACCGCTATTTCTTCTATCGCGACCGCTACGACTACCGCCGCACGCTGGTGGAGTTTGCCCGCGAGCTGGGATCGCAAACCAATCTCGAAGAGATGCTGGCATCGGTTGCCGACCGCCTGGTCCGGACGCTCTCCATTCAGCACGTCGCTTTCTTCATTTACGACGATGCCGGCCATCGCTTTCAGCTTCAGATGACCTCGGGGCGCCGCTCCCGCTATGCGGACCGGCCGCTTGAGAACCTCGACCTCGGTTTTCTCACCACCACGCCCGATAAACCATATCTGTTCTTTGAGCGCACGCGCCATCCGCTGGACGTGGTATCCCACGATCTGCCGGCGCCGGTGCGCCAGACTATCGCCGCGCTCGACCTCACCTACTACGTGCCTTGCACGGTGCGCGGCCGCACCATCGCCCACATTGGCGTCAGCCGCACGGACAAGGGCGATTTTCTGTCGAGCGACGACGTGGAGCTGCTGGTCACATTGTCCGGCTCCGTCGGTATCGCGGTTGAAAACGCCCGGCTCTACACCTCGCTGCAGCGCAAGGTGGAAGAGTATGAGCGCCTGAAGGAATTCAGCGAGAACATCGTGGAATCGATCAACGTCGGCATTCTCGCGGCCGATCTGGACGACCGCGTGGAAAGCTGGAACACGCAGATTGAGAGGTTGACCGGCGTCTCACGCGCGGAGGCGCTCGGCCGCCC
>JBDTAT010000195.1:0-2671 GCA_039924505.1 Bryobacteraceae bacterium | reverse complement strand
TCCGGCTCATGCAACAGGCAGCCAGCACCTCTCCGAAGACCTACAAAACCTTAATCGGCGGCTCCAAATCCTCAGAGCAGGCGGCACAACAGGTTGGGGTCGGCTGAGTCAAGGGGATACCCAGTTGGATTGTTTTCAGACCGGATCAGCACTTTATGCACTGCACGCGGGATCGAGGCGTACTCCCACGGGATCTGCACCCATAAGCCTTCTGGCGCTGCACCCACGACAGGAAGCTGCAAATCGCCGTCGAACGCCGTTTGCGCCTGCGTAAATCCGGCTCCGCGGATCAGAACCGCCAACCCGGGAACGCCGTCGCCATCCACGCCGCCCGAACCGAGCGGCGGAAGTATTTCGTCCGTTACACCCGTCACCAGATCCAGGCGAAGAAGGCGGTTCGCGCCGGTCACGGCCCAAACAATCGTCCCATCGCCGCCGATCACCGCATTGGCAAATCCTTCGGAGTTGGTGAGAACCACACGGCTCGTCCCGGTCGCCGCGTCCCACAGAGAAATCGCCGCGGGACGCGCCCGATCGTCAAAGCTTCGGTAAACAAGTTGTGCGCCGTTTGCGTCCCATACCGGCTTGGCGAAACTTTCCCTGGTCGCGCGATAATCGCTGGGCGGCATGGAAGCAATGGAGAGACGCTCTCCGGTGTGAGTATCCACCACGATCAAGGTTCGCTGGTCATCCTCCGGCCCACCTTCTACAACGGCCTCAAATGCTACGCGCTCACCGTTCGCGGCGATCGCCGGATCCAGGACGCGCGTTTCGGAGTAGATGGGCTGAGGATCGGAGCCAGGCCTCCAGAGTGAGAGCGTGCCCGGAGCGTTGCTCTGGTCCGGATCATTCGATGCGGTAATCAACAGTAGCGCGGTTCCATCGTTGGCGGGATTGCGCGTCACGGGCCGTGCGAACACATCGACAGGGATATCGGCAATCGCACCCGTCACCGCATCCAGATACTTCGCCCCGCTGAATGGATAGCTATCCGCGGTAAAGTAGCGGCCATTGGCGCTCATGCGGAGAGTTCCGCGTGGAAATGCCGGAGGCAGGCTGATGCCGGACACGTCGCTCGAAAGCGGGGGCACGACGACGATCTGGCAAAGAGTACACCCGACGTTGATCTGCCATCCAATCACTGCGCCGTCTGTCGAGAGGAACGGGCTTAAAACGTCTGGAGGTGAAATTGCAAAGCTAACATCCTGGGCAGCGGCCAAGCGGGTCCACTGGCCATCCTGCCAGCGGTAGATTTTGCCCTGAGATCCTAAATCTGTTTCGCTCTGAAGACGAAAGTGGGAATGAAAGAGGAGCGTTTGTCCGTCACCCGATGTGGCCAGTTGCTCCACTTGGGCTTGGAGCGCAACAGCTCGAAGGGAGCCGCAGAGAAATATCCAGGGCAGCTTCGTCATGGTTCCATCATGGTTTGCCGATGGGCGCCAAGCGACGGAGGGTCTGGGTTCGTGAAAAGTGGGCGTTTCGTGGCCACTCGCCATCCTCGGCCAAATCCGCCGGCTCCTCTTTGTTTGGCGGCGCGGCCCCCGCCCTGTGCGCTTCAGGAGTTCAAGGCGCGGTTCATGCGGGCGATGGCTTCGTCGATTTCGGCCGGGCTCTTGAAGCCGATCGTGACGGCATCGACGACGCCGAGGTCCATCGCGAATTTGAGAGATTTCTCGCGGTCCTCGGGATTGGTGAACTGGCCTTCGCCGACCAGCTTCATACTAATGACGCCGGCGCCTTGGGCGTGAACCTTTCTCATATTGGCGACCACTTCGTCGACGTTGCCGAGGTCGTTGGAGTCGTGCGTCAACTCCGTGTCCATATGCGCGCCCTTATGGTTCATGCGGATCATGGCGATATCGAGCCACTTGGCGCCGGGAAATGCCCGCAGCGCCTGCAGGCCGTGAACGGAGGCGCCGTGCGCGAGAATGATTTTCTTCGATTTCGCTTCGGAGAACTGGTCCTCGAGCGGCTCCATGGTTTTCGGCCAGTCGGGATTGCGTACGCAGTGAAGGAGCATGATATCGACGTATTCGGTGCCGCAATCCTTGCGGAGACGATCGATGGTCTGCCGCGGATTCTCGGTATCGCGGGTGTTGTACTTCGTCATCAATCTATAACTGTCGCGCGGGATGCCCTTGAGCGCGATAGCTAGCATTTGCGGCATTTCATGATAGCTGTCGGCGGTTTCAAAGAAGCGGATGCCGCTGTCGTAGGCGTGGCGCACGAGACGCGTGAACTGATCCTGGCCGAGATCGCGCTGCACGCGGCCGCTGAAGGTGCCGGTGCCGAACGCCATGCGGGACACTTGAACGCCCGACTTGCCAAGGGTGACCATGTCGGTAGCCGACCGCTTCGCGGCGCGCGCGGGAACGGCCGCGCCGATACCACCAACGACAGTTGCCCCGAGGGTGGTTTTCAGGAAATCTCGTCTGGTTGCATGCATGGAAGGCCGCCTTTCTCTGGAGCTACGATATCATACCCGGAGGGGGAGAAAAGGGTAGTCGGATAAAAGTTGGTTGATCCGGTCCAGGTCAGGTGTTACTGTCGTGGCAAAGCTTCTGCTGCCGGGGACGAACAAACGGTTTTGGGTTCGGTCGTCTCAGCCTTCTTCGGCGTTATCCGAAGAAGCGGGAGAACTGGTGTTTGATGACCGAGCCTAGCCGTAATG
>JBDTAT010000194.1:0-5369 GCA_039924505.1 Bryobacteraceae bacterium | reverse complement strand
CGCGCCGCACAGCGCCAGCGAAATCATCCAATGGATCGACAAGCAGAGCGGAGATGATGCGCCGGAGGACTGTTTCCGCGGTCTGAAGGCGCACTTCCTGCTGATGCCCTGGTTTCTGGAGATGCGGATGAGGGGGGATGTCAATTGTGAATTCCAGCGCGATTTAGTGTACTCCAGCATCAACGCGTATTATTTTGTACGGCTGCTCGATAACATATCAGATGGGCACTCTCCGGGCGATCTGCGGCTACTGCCCCTGGTTGCACTATTTCATTCAAATTTTCAGGCGGCTTATTCAGTCTGGTTTGAACCCCGCAGCCTATTTTGGGAGTATTTCAACCGGCTGTGGATCGGAATGGCGGATGCTACTGTCCTGCATTCCGGCATACGGGCGTTTTCCGAGTCCGATTTTGTTGCGGTGAGTTCGCAAAAGATCGCCGCGGTCAAGATCCCGGTGGCGGCGGTATGTGTTCACTACCAGCGTCCCGACCTCCTCGGTTCCTGGCTGGATTTCTATGACCGTTTCGCATGCTTTCACGAGATGCTGGATGATTTCTGCGATTGGCACGCAGATCTGGCGCACGGCCGGTCCAGTTTTCTGCTCTCGGAAGCCGCCCGGCGAAAGGATAGCGGAGAATCGATGGAAGCCTATCTCCTCCGGGGCGGGCTGGAAGCGGGATACTCAAAGATGGAGGGATGGCTCGGCGAGACCAGGAGCTTCGCATCCCGTCTGGACAGCGAATTGCTAAATCGTTATCTGCAATACCGGTCAGATCAGCTCGCCAGGTTCTGGGGCTTGACGGCGCCCTGCCTGGCGCTGCTCAGCGGCCTGGCGAATGTGCTCGAAGGACGTTCCGATGGATCCGGATAAGACCAGGACGATGGTAACCTCGGTGTTCGAGCCGGGAAAGGCTATTTCGCACTACCGCCTGGAGAAGATTCTCGGGCGGGGAGGAATGGGCACGGTGTGGAAGGCCGAGGACATCCGCCTGAAGCGACCTGTCGCCCTCAAGGTGATCACCGGGCTCGGCGAGCCGTCTGCTGAGGCTAATCTGCGCTTTCAAATCGAGGCTCAGGCTGCGGCGGCGCTCGATCATCCCTGCGTGTGCACCGTCTATGAGATCGATCATCAGGACGAGATCTGGTTTCTCGCGATGGCGTACGTCGAGGGCGAGAGCCTCTCCCGGAAGATTCGTTCCGGTCAGCTCGACATTGGCTTCGCCGTCAAAATCGCAAGTGAAGTGGCGGATGGTCTGGCTGCCGCCCATACACGCCAAATCACTCACCGCGACATCAAGAGTTCGAACATCATGGTGACCTCGCAGAACGCCGCCAAAATTCTGGATTTCGGCCTCGCCCGCGTCGGTTGGACCCCTGGCGCCACCGCCACCGGGGTCATCCTCGGCACCCCTTACTATATGTCGCCCGAACAGGCGCAGGGTCATTCGCTCGACCACCGAACCGATCTCTGGTCGTTGGGCGTGGTGCTCTATGAGATGTTAGCCGGGAAGCTACCCTTTCAAGGCGACTACAGCGAAGCCTTATTCCGCGCCATCATCGCATCTCCACCGCCGGGTTTGATTGAGGCGCGTCCGGAAATTCCCGGCGAGTTGGCGCAGATTGTCTACAAAGCACTGGCCAAGTCGCCGACGGATCGGTTCCAAACGGCCATTGAGATGCGCGATGCCCTTTACGCGTCCGGTGGCCAGCCATCCGCACAGGCGATCGCTTCTTCCGCCACGGGTCCCGTTCGCCACCGGCCGCAGGCCGCGTCCATTCCATCCATTGCGGTGCTGCCTTTCTTAAACCTGACTTCTGATCCGGGAAACGAATACTTCAGCGACGGATTGACCGACGAGTTGATCACTGCGTTGGGGCATATCAACGGCGCTCGGGTCGTTTCTCGGACTTCGGCGTTCGCTTTCAAAGGAAGGACTGAGAATCTTCAGGAGATCGGTGCGCTGCTGCGTGTCGGCTCCGTCCTTGAGGGGAGCGTTCGAAAGACTGGCAATCGTTTGCGAATCAACGTCCGGCTCGTCAAAGTGGAAGACGGGTTCCCCCTGTGGTCTGACCGCTATGACGATGAACTCGACGACATCTTCCGAGTGCAGGAGGACATTGCGGACAAGGTTGTGAGCGCTCTTAAATTGACCTTGCTTGAACCACGCGCCAATCTTTTCGCCAAACGGCCACCCAATATGGAAGTCTACAAACTGTATCTCCAGGGGCAGTATTTCATTCACCAGTTGAATCCCGCAAGTCTGGCCAAAGGGCGCGATTGCTTCGATCAGGCTCTGAAGCTCGATCCCGGCTACGCTCCGGCCTACGCCGGTTTGGCGCGGTATTACACTAAGGTCGCTTTCTTCGGAATGGTGGCGCCCACTGAAGTTTTGGCTGAAGCGCGGGCAGCGGCCTCCACGGCACTGGAACTCGATGATCGACTTGCCGAGGCCTACGCCATGTTGGGTGAAGTGGTTTTGCTTCTGGAATGGGAGTGGGCGGCCGCCGAGTTTTACTTCCAGGAAGCCATCCGCCTGGCCCCTGGAGATGCGGGCATTCGCCATCCCTACGCGATGCTGCTTATGCGGCAGGGTAGGTTCGACGAATCATGGCTCCAGATAAAAGACGCTTTGGATGCCGATCCACTCTCCAAGCCTCTCAACAATTCTCTGGCTTTCCTGTACTTCTACGCGCGCCGTTACGACCAAGCCCTGGATGCCTGCCATAAGGTCCTGGACATGGACCCTAATTACTTCGAGACTTACGGTAACCAGGGATTGACCTATTCCGTTCTGGGCCGTCATGAAGAAGCAATCGCCTCGCTCGATCAATGCGTCCGTCTTTCGCGCCACAACTCGCTCACGGTTGGGTTCTACGCATACGCGTGCGGAATCGCGGGGCGGCGGGAGGAAGCGCTGAAGCTAATCGACGAGTTGCTCAGCCGCGCGGTCTCGAACTATGTCGCGCCGACTTGCCTCGCCGTCTCCTACATCGGTGTTGGCGATTATGATCGTGGTTTGGAGTACCTGACGAAAGCGTGCGACCTGCACGATCCTATCGCGCTGTTCCTGGGTGTATTGCATGCATTCGACCCATTGAGGTCGGACGCCCGTTTCGCCGAACTACTGGGGAGAGTCGGTCTGCCCCCGACGTTTCATCCAAGCACGCTTCACATGTTCTCAGGAACCCTGCCGCCTGCGGATTGATCATTTCAAAACTCATACCGGAGCCCAATCTGGATTTGCCGCGGAGGTTTATTTCCGAAGGCGTCAGCCGACTGGACAACTCCAACCGCCTTAGAATCGAAGTTCCCGTTCGGCAAGTCGAAGTTGGGATGGTTCAGGAGATTGAAGAATTCGAAGCTCGCCTGAATCCGCTGCCCTTCCGATATCCGCACATCCCTCCGAAGCGCCAAGTCTACATTCGCCAGACCCGGACCTAACAGAATATTGCGGCCCGCAGTGCCGAAGCGCACGGTGGATGGCGCGGCAAAAGCGCAAGGGTTGAACCAACTTGAGACATCTCCTGGGACATCGGCCGCCAAACCGCCTTGTGCTCTCGTCAGGTGACACGCCGGGTTCGGGTTAGCCGAAACGGGGCCGGCCTTCATCGGGTCGCCGATCAGATCGGGCCGGTCGAACATGCCCAGCGTGACGCCGGTCTTGCTTTGGTCGATACCACGGTTTACCGTGAAAGGCCGGCCCGTCTGCAAGGTACTGATGGCCGAAGCGTTCCATCCGCCGAATAGCCGGTTGCCTGCTGCCGCGAATCCACTGCCCGCTCCGAACGGCCGCGCTGGGAGGTCGTAAAAGCCACTGAGCACGAAGCGGTGCTCCGCGTGAAAATCCGATAGCCCGCGCTCCGATCGCAGGTCGGACGAATTCTGCGGAAACCCTGGGTCGCCGGAAGACCCGAACAGCGCCGATACATTGTCGATGGAGCGCGACCACGTGTATGCGGCAAGAAGGCCGAAGGAGCTGACGAAACGTTTTTCGAGGCTAAGTTGCATCGAGTGATATGTACTCGAACCGTCCGAGGCCAGGAGGCGTATAGTGCCGAACTGCGGGTAGGGGACTACGCCTCCCGCCGGCGCCTGGTTCCCCTGGCGCTGATCCAGTAAATTCGTCCCTTTCGATCCCACGTACCCGGCGCTCAGCACCGCGTTCTTGCCCATTTCATGGTCCACCGTAAAATGCCACTGCTGGAGGTAGGCGTCCCGGAAGTTTGGCGTAACCATTGTTGCACTCGGAGGCTGCGGCAGGCTGAAAGCGGGATTCAGAATTGTCTGGATGGTGCTCGTCCCTCGATTGGCGAAGGTGGAGACGCTATAGAACGGTGGATTGCCGTGCGGGAAGATGTTCACATTCAAGATACTCACGTCGTAGAAGATCCCATAAGCGCTGCGCACCACAAATGCGTTGGAGCCGAATGGCCGCCAGGCAATTCCCACCCGCGGCCCGAAGTCGCCGGCCGTGCCGTTGTATGTCGCGCGGGGCACGCCGTTGGTTCCACCGATCAGGAATTCGCAATCCGGTTTTGGAGAACAAGTCAGAGAATTCCCGCTGAGATCCGGCGTGCTCACCCGGTCGCGAATTTCCACCGGGGGCGCGTTATGTTCGTAGCGCAACCCGAGTGTCAAAGACAGATTCTGGTTAACCCGAATCGTATCAAGCCCGTAAAGGCTCGCCGCGGTGGTTCGAAACGCGCCGTGACTGTCACCGTTGGTGATGACAGCCACCGTGGGCAGTCCGCTGATTAAGTCCCCGAGCGGCGATCCCGTGAACGGGCCCAGGAACAGGTATTGCCCGCGCGACAGCGCATTCAGGAATTCGTTCTCCTGAATTCTTCTCACATCCACGCCAAACCGGAATTGGTGCCTGCCACCGTTGAACTGTGGCTTCCAGACGGCATCGTCGGACCATTGGAATGTATTGGCCACCAAATTCTGCGGCAGTACTATTGCCGTGCCGATTCCATCGAATCCGGCAAGCACGATGTTTGGATACCCATAGTTCAGCGGATCGGATGAAACCGTGGGAAACCCGATCTGGGCCGCCTGGTTGACCCCCGAGCCCTCTTGCGTGAAAGCGTTGTTCCTGCGGTTGAACCCTAAGCGCATCTGGTTGGTCAAGCGATAGCCTGCGTCTCGGCTCCACTCCAGAGATGCGTTCTGCCCGCGCAGCAGCGCAGTGCTGCCGAATCCCGGCAGGTTCGTGAACAGGAATTTCTGATTGAACGGCTGGGAATCGTTCTCATTGAAAACGGCATAGTGGGCGCTCAACGTATCCGTGGCGTCAAGCTGATGGTCGATTTTGACAACACCCTGGTCTTCCGAGTTGTTTTCCAGAGGCGATGACACGAACAGATTG
>JBDTAT010000193.1:0-6074 GCA_039924505.1 Bryobacteraceae bacterium | reverse complement strand
CCAAGCTGTACGACGCCGAACGGCCCGGCAATCGCGGTGACACCGAACCCGAGCAGGCAGAACAAAACGATAATGCCGACGGAAAAAATCAGAGCGTGAACGATGGTGTCGCGCCGGCCCTGGTCTTGACGATTCAGAAAATAAGAGACCGTGATCGGGATCATGGGGAAAACGCAGGGCGTGAAGATGGAAGCGAGACCGGCGGCGAGCGCGAGCAGCAGAAATGGCCCGAGATCCTGCGATTGCGTAGCGGGTGCGATGGGCGCGGACGCCGGCGCCGCGGCGCCCGTGAACTCGACATAGCCCGGCGGCACGGCTGGAGTTGCGGCAGGCGCGCCCGGAGCGATGGCGAGTGTGAACAGCACGGTCTTGCGCCGCGGCGGGAGGCAAATCTGGGCGTTGCAGACGTTATAGCGGACCTTCGCGTCGAGCGCGAGCGGTCCGGCCGGCGCGCCGGGGGAGATAGTGGCTTCGATCAGAAAGACGGGAGCGCCCTCGAAGGTTTCGGCATCCACATTGAAGTTCGGATCACGCTTGCGCACTGGAGCGGGCTGAAACACGCGAACGCCTGAAATGGCGGGATTCGGGTCGAGATAAATCTCCGTAGGCAGGCCGGCGCCGCCGGGTGGATTGGTGAGCGAGTAGATGTGCCAGTTCGAGTCGACGTGAGCCGTGAGGCGGAGCAGGAGCGTCGAGCCCGGCGCGGCTTTCGCGGCGCCGCCGGCGTCGAGCGTCCACTGCGCCGGATCGAGTTTTTGCGCGCTGGCCGCCGCCAGCGCCAACGTGAAGCAGAGAATCAGGCGCGTTAATTTCATGTCAATCCGCCCGCGCCGACAGTTGCGATAAACCAACGCCGCCCAGTTCCTGCGCGATTCGCTGATTGACGTTGCCCTTGGAAAATTCGGCGGCTACGCGGATGCCGTTTTTGATCGCATTGGCATTGGAGCGGCCATGGCAAATGATGCACACGCCCTTCACGCCCAGCAGCGGAACGCCGCCGTACTCGGAGTAATCGACGCGCTTGCGGAAATCCTTGTAAGCTTGCTGCGACAGCACGTAGCCGATTTTGCGCGTGATGGTGGCCTCGAGCGATTCCTGCAGCATGTGCTTGAACATTTCCACCAGCCCCTCGCTGACCTTCAGCACGACATTGCCGGCGAACCCGTCGCAGACAATCACGTCGGCTGCGCCGGAGTAGACGTCGCTCCCCTCGACATTGCCGATGAAGTTGAGCGGCAGCGCTTTCAACAGCGGCGTGGCGGCGCGCGTCAGGTCGTTTCCTTTTTGCTCCTCTTCGCCGATGGAGAGCAGCCCGACACGCGGATTGACAGCGCGGAAAATCACGCGCGAGTAAATCTCACCCATCACCGCGAACTGCGCCAACATGCGCGCGGAAGAATCCACGTTCGCGCCGACGTCGACCAGGATCACCGGCGCTCCCTTTACAGTCGGTAGCGCCGAGGCGAGGGCCGGCCGGTCGACTCCCGGCAGCATTCCCTGCACGGTTTTTACGGTGGCCATCACCGCGCCCGTGTTGCCCGCCGACACTAATCCGGCGGCCGCGCCTTCCCGCACCAGGCGGGCGGCCACGCGAATGGACGAGTCGCGTTTATTGCGCAACGCCTTGCCGGCGCTATCCTCCATGGTGACCCGCTCACTGGCGTGGCGGATTTCAATGGGCAGACCGGAGCAGTCCTTATGCTGCGCGAGCTCCGCGCGAATAACCTCTTCGCGGCCCACCAGAATCACGCGCACCGCGAGAGTGCGGGCCGCGCGGATGGATCCCTCTACTTCAGCCTTGGGCGCGTTATCGCCGCCCATTGCGTCTACCGCGATCGTGACCATGGAATGGGGACTGCCCGATTTGCCGGCCGTGGGGTTATTCCTCGGGAACTTCGATGACGTCGCGGCCCTTGTATTTGCCGCAATGCGGGCAAACGCGGTGCGACGCTTTCGGCTCATGGCAATTCGGGCACTCGGACATGCCCGGGGCGCGCAGCGAATCGTGCGTGCGGCGCGCGGACGTTCTTCTCTTCGAATGTCGGCGTTTTGGGTTCGGCATAATTTCCTTTACAAGTTTTTGAGAGCGCTCCAGCGGTCGTCCTGGGGCTGGAAGTGACATCCGCAATCCACCTGATTGCGATTGGCTCCGCACGCCGGGCAAAAACCTTTGCAGGATTCACTGCAAACCCGTTGCATGGGCAACAGCAGCAAAATCTGCTCCCGTAAAATATCGTTCAGCTCCAAGCCGTCGCCTTCGTAAAATCCGACCTCGGAATCGGGTGTCCGGATTGCAATTTCGTCACGACCGCCTACCGATCCGTTCAGGCGGTAATACAAATCGAACGGAGCGCCGAGCGGAATCCGCACCGGCTCCAGGCAGCGGTCGCAATCGGTTTCCATCTGCACTTCCAGGCACCCTGAGACGCGGATTTCATCCTGAGTATTCTCGAGCAACTCCATCGCACCGTCGGCCATCAGAGGCGTTACCTGGCGAAGCTTCGAATCGGCAAAGTCAATCTGTCCGGGTGGAATCGCGACATTAAAGGCCGCCTTCCGCAGTTCCAGGTCTCGCACACTAAAAAACACACGTTCCGCCCTTAGCGGCTCGATACGGCACAATGGTCCCCGCGGCCGCGGATGTCAGAAGGATCTGAACCACCAGTATAGCAGTGTGTTTCAGACCGCGCTGAGGGAAAGCTGGCAGCGGACAAGCCCGGTGGAGTGGCTCGGCGTCGATGCGGGCATGACCGTTCAGCGGGAGAAAGTTCGACGGGCGGAAGACTGCTGCGCAGCGGTGGTCAGGTTCGGGCCGGCGGGATGACCGCGTAGACTACTTCTCCGGCCCGCACTTTCTGAGCAGCTTCCTTGAGTTTAGCAAAGAGGGGTTGATACGAAGCGATTTCATTGTTGACAACACGAACAATAACAAAACCCAATTTGAATTTCCTGAGGTTATTTTCATCCTCCAGGTTGCGGTCGATCGTGACGAACACATCGAACCGTTCCTGGGCGAAGGTCAACAGCGGGCCGTCTGGGCTGCCGCACTGCTCGATTTCCATTACCGTTTTGACGGTGTGGCCGGGGAATGCCGTCGTTACACCGGCGTGAACGCATTCATCTAATGGGACTCGCGCAAAACGGAGCGCGGCGCGAAGCAGTTCCTTCGACGCTCGATCATGCGCACCGCACACTTTGCGCTTTTGTGGAACGAGAGCCACGGAGCGCGCCGCGCCGCGTCCTGTGCGCTTGGATAAAAAATGGGAGAATGACGGTTTCCATGAAACCCGCTTGTCATTCGATTATCACGCGCGCCGCCGCCATAATTTCCACGCTGCTGTGCGGTGCGGCGTTCGGCGCGGATCCCCCGGCGTTCACCCTGGAACAGGCGATGAGCGCGCCGTTTCCCTCCGAATTGGCGGTCGCACCCGCGGGCGGCACGGTCGCATGGGTGCTGAACGAGGCCGGCGCGCGCAACATCTGGGTGGCGGAAGCGCCGGACTACAAGGGCCGACGGTTGACCGCGCATCACGACGACGACGGCCAGGAGATAGCACAGCTTCAGTGGACGCCCGATGCGCGCGCGATCGTGTATGTGCGCGGCGGCGATTTCGAATTTCCGGGACGCCCGGATCCCAACCCGCGCAGTTTTCCGGCCGGCGTGGAACAGGATGTGTGGATCGCGGCGATCGCGGGCGGCGCGCCACGGAAGATCGGGGAAGGCCATTCGCCCGCGGTTTCGCCGAAGGGCGACCGCGTGGTTTATCTCAAGGCCGGTCAGGTGTGGAGCGCCGCGCTCGACGGCGGGAAACCGGAGCAGTTGTTTCACGCTCGCGGCCAGGAGGAGGAGTTGCGCTGGTCGCCCGATGGGGCGGCGCTGGCGTTTACGAGCGCGCGCGGCGATCACAGCTTCATTGGCGTGTATCGATTCGCTCAAAAAACCTTGACGTATCTCGACCCGAGCGTCGATCGCGACGGCTCCCCCGTCTGGTCGCCCGACAGCGCGCGCATTGCGTTTCTGCGCATTGCCGCATCCAGCCGCGCGTTTGCCTTCGGACCGGTGCGCGAGGCGCCGCCGTGGTCCATCCGCATCGCCGATGCCGCGACTGGCGTGGGCCACGAGATATGGAAGGCGCAGGACGGCGTAGGCAGCGCCTATCACGCGCTGAACGCCGAAAATCAGTTGTTCTGGGGCGCGGACGGCCGTCTGGCGTTCGCGTGGGAGCGCGACGGCTGGCAACATCTCTACTCCGTTTCGAGCGGCGGTGGCGCGCCGGTACTGTTGACGCCCGGCGATTTCGAAGTGGAGAACGTCTCGCTTAGCGCGGACCGCAAGCACTTGGTTTATTCATCGAATCAGGACGACATAGACCGGCGTCACTTGTGGCGCGTTGCAATTTGCGGCGGCGCGCCGCCGCAGGCCATTACGAACGGCGCGGGCATCGAGTGGTCGCCTGAGGAGACGGCGGATGGCCACGCGCTGGCGTTCTTTGAGTCCGATGCCCGGCGGCCGGCGCGTGCGGCGATCGAGACTGGCAACGCGCCGCCGCGCGAGCTGGCGCCCGAGTCTATTCCAGCCGATTTTCCGGTCCACGCGCTGGTTGAGCCGCAGCCTGTAATTCTTTCAGCCTCGGACGGAATGCGGATTCACGCGCAGCTTTTTCTGCCGCCGGGCGATGCAGCGGCGCGTCATCCCGCGCTGATTTTTTTCCACGGCGGGTCCCGGCGGCAGATGCTGCTGGGGTGGCACTACATGGATTACTACAATAACGCCTACGCGATGAATCAATATCTGGCGAGCCTGGGTTACGTTGTGCTGGCGGTGAATTACCGCAGCGGCATCGGATATGGAATGAAATTCCGCGAAGCGCTGAATTACGGCGCGACCGGCGCGAGCGAGTTCAACGACGTGATGGGCGCGGGTCTCTATCTGCGCAGCCGCGCCGACGTGGACCCGCGGCGCATCGGACTGTGGGGCGGATCGTACGGAGGATACCTGACCGCGCTCGGCCTGGCGCGCGCCTCCGATCTGTTCGCCGCCGGCGTCGACTTTCACGGCGTTCACGACTGGAACACGACCATCCGCAATTTCGTTCCAGCCTACAACCCGGCTGGACAGCAGGACGCCGCGCGGATTGCGTTCGAGTCGTCACCGCTGGCGTCGGTGGATACCTGGAAATCACCGGTGCTGCTAATTCACGGCGATGACGACCGCAATGTGCCGTTCAGCGAAACGGTGCGCCTCGTGGAGGCGCTGCGGAAACAACATGTGGAATTCGAGGATCTGATCTTCCCCGATGAGATTCACGGCTTCCTGACGCATCGCCGCTGGGTGCAGGCGTACCACGCCGAGGCGGATTTCTTTGGGCGTAAGCTGGGCCGCTAGCCCTGCGCGCGCTACAGCGTCTCGACAAGCTTGGCTAACAGCGCCGTGCGGACGGCGATTTGATCGACGCGAATGCTCTCGTTTCCCGCGTGGGCGCCCTCGCCGACGCCGCCTAATCCATCGAGCGTGGGAATGCCGAGCGCGGCGGTGAAGTTGCCGTCCGAGCCGCCGCCGACCGACGCTTCCTTGAGCGTGACTCCCAGCTCGCGGCCCAGTTCGCGCGCGGCGTGAAACAATTTTACGATTGTGGAGGAGCGTTCCATCGGCGGCCGGTTGATGCCGCCGGCGATCTCAATGGAGCAGCGCCGGTCCGCCGGACGCAGTTTGCGGAATTGCCGTTCGAGCCACACCGCATCCTTCAACCGCGCGATGCGCACGTCGACTTCAACTCCAGCTTCAGCGGCGATAACGTTGGTCCGCGTGCCCCCATGGATTACGCCGGGGTTGACCGTGATGCCTTTTTCAAGCCGCGTGAATTGGGCGATTTTCACGATTTGATGCGCCAGTTCGAGAATGGCGCTGGCGCCGTTTCGAAAATCGAGGCCGGCGTGAGCGGCGCGGCCGCGAATAGTAACCGTGTAATCGCCAACGCCTTTGCGAGCCGTTTTAAGATTGCCTTCCCAGCCGGCGCCAGGCTCGAGAACCAGCACAGCGGCGCTCTTTTTCGCGGCCTCCTCCGTCAGCGGAC
>JBDTAT010000192.1:0-4636 GCA_039924505.1 Bryobacteraceae bacterium | reverse complement strand
TGCGGCATGTCTTCCCAGGATATCGGATCGACACTAAACCCGCGCTACAATGCAGTTAAACATGCACGTTCTCATCACAGGAGCGAACGGCGGATTAGGCGAAGCCGTGACGCAGGCTTTTCTCGATCGCGGCGACCGCGTTACCGGAATCGCCCTCTCCTGGAACGGAAAGGCCCCTCCGATTCTGGCGCTCGAAGCCGACATGACATCCGCGGACGCCTGCGCCCGCGCCGTGGAACAGGCGCTGGCAACCGGACCCATCGAAGCGTTGATCCACGTGATCGGCGCATTTGCCGGCGGTACTCCCGTCGCCGGGACGGACGACGAGACCTGGGACCGGATGATGAACTTGAATTTGCGTTCCGCGTTCCTCGCGTTTCGCGCACTTAACGACGCCGACCGTTCGTACCGAGGGAATGGCGGCCGCTAGAAACGCTCTCACGCGTTGCTGTGGCTCGACGAAACCACTGGCGACCGGTGAAAATCAACGGCGTCGCCATCCGCACTGAGTGGACCGGCCGCGCTAACGAGACGCGCGGCCTGTACGGTATCTGTCCCGGCCAACGCAATTTCGATTAAACTTCGATTGAGAACTCCCGCTTTCGCCCGCTACTACATGGCGGAGTTCTCCCTGACACGGCCGCCCGTCTCAATCCGGCTCCTGTTCCCTTTCGTTGCCGCTCCTCGGCGCGGGCGAACTTATGCTGGCACAATCTTTGCAACCCTCCAGCCCCAGCAAAGAGTACATCCGTGTGGGAGGACGGGGAATTGCCATTGAACAGCCAACGTCGGCGCCTCCCCCTGTTGCCGTCGGCCTGTCTCCCGCAAACGTTACACTGGGCGGCGGCCAAGCGTAGCAGTTTGTGGCGACCGTCACCGGGTCGTCAAATACGGCGGTGACTTGGTTCGTGGTCGCCGAGTATCGGCACGCTCACTCAGACCGGCGCGTACACGGCGCCAAGCGCCATCGCAAACGCCCAAGCGATCACCATAATCGCAAGCAGCAAAGCCGACCCAACCAAGAGCGCAACCGCAACCGTGACCTTATTCAGCGCCGGCACATCCGGGTCGTATTTTCCCGTTCTGGGCACGTTCCTGAATTTCTATCGCGACTTTACGCCCGAATTGTGGGGCATGGAATTCGACTTCATGCGCCAAGTGGATATCAACACCATCGTCGTCGTGGCCGTTGGCCATCTGCAATCCGATTCAAGCGATCCATTGGGTTTTAGCGTCGCACCAGATGGCCTGTTCTATCCGAGCAACTGGGTCAACCCCGCCAGCCGCCCCACTACCGACAGGCTGGAAATGATTTTGACGCTCGCCGACCAGCGCCAGATCAAGGTCCACCTCGGCTCACTGCAGACCGCGGCAGACTGGAGCGATGGGACCCAATGGACAGCGTTACGCGCCTACAACCAGCGTGTCGCAACCGAAATCGTGCAACGGTATGGCAGCCGCCACTCCTCGCTGCAGGGCTGGTATTTCACACAGGAGATCTGGATGAATTGGGTGAAGTACTACATGCTCAACAGCGGCTCCTATTACGGCACGACTCTGATGGCGAATTGGGTCGCCGACATGAAACAAATCGACGCGACGAAGACCACGACCGCCGCCGTGGTTTTCAAGGAATATGGGCAATCGTCGATGCCGGGGATGACCACATCCGAGCTTCAGACCTACATGACCGCGCTGCTCCAGGCCACACATCTCGATCTCATGATGCCGCAGGACGGCATCGGCGCGGGAGCGGGAGCACCATCCTTGAGCGATCTACCGGGATATTTCAGCGCCATGGCCTCGGCCATCAATACCGCCGGGTCTCATGCCGCGCTGTGGAGCACGACGGAAACGTTCGTATCCAATCCAGACTTGAGCAACGACCGCTATCCGCCGGCCGACGTGTTACGCATCGACAGCCAGGTGAATTCCATCCAGCCGTACGTCAGCGGGTATGTAAGGTGGATCTTCGGCGACGATATGTCGCCCCAAGCGACCTACTATCCGGTCGAAGCCAGCGCTCTCAACCGGAACTATCAATCCCGCTTCAAGCCGCAGTCCAGCCCGAACTGGAATATCTTTCCTCTTCAGAGCTATCAGTGCATCCCATCGCCCAGCTATCCCGACACGCCCGGCGCGCCGAAGCTCTCGGACCGCACGGGAGGCGGTTACAACGGCTATTCGTTGGCGGATTGGCTGGGCTTTCGGGTTGAGGATTCCGGCGGAACCATTCGCGTTGTTGGCGATTTAGGAAGCGCGCTCCAGATCCGGTCGGTTCGAGCGTTAACGCAATCGTGGATCGCCTCGGGCATTTATCATCCGCGTTCGATGACTGTCGAGGTCTCTCCCAATAACACGGACTGGACCACTCTGGGGACGACGTCAGCCTTTCCATCCGATACGCAGGATTTTGCCGTGATGTGGGGAGAAGTCGACGGTTTCGCGACTGGGCGATATGTCCGGTGGACGTTTACCCATACTGCCTGGTTGTTCCTCGCGGAGTTGGAGGTGCTTGGCAGTCCCGGCGCTCCGCCGCCGCCGAACGTTGGTATCGCGTTGAGCCCGGCGTCGGTCAACCTGCAGGAGAATCAGATGCAGCAGTTCACTGCGAACGTCACCGGATCCACGAATACCGCCGTGACCTGGAACTTGAGTCCGCTAGTCGGAAACCTGTCGAACGGACTCTATACCGCCCCGCCCGCGATTTCCGTAACGCAAACCGTGCTGGTTCAGGCAACCAGCCAAGCCGATCCCACACAATCCGCGAGGGCGGCGGTGAATCTGACGCAGAGCGCTGCCGCACCGCCCGCCGTCGGCCCCATGACGCCGGCTTCCGGCTCGGGCTTAAGCCGGTTGTTCGACTTCCAGGCTCAAGCGGGGAGCGGAAACCTGCAATGGATTCAGATCTTGATCAACGGCACGCCGGATGCATCCAACGCGTGCCTTCTCTATTACAGCCCGACCGACGATTCCGTTTACTTATCGGCCGACAACGCGACCGACACTGTGGCTGCATGGGTGGGCGGCGCCGTGCTGGGAACTGCTGGAACGCATCTTTCGAACAGCCAATGCACGCTCGACTATGAGAACTCCTCAGTGGTGAAAAGCGGCGCGGCCATTAGTCTCAATCTGAGCTTGCAATTCGCGCCGGCTTGGGCCGGCGCGAAAAACGTGTACTTGGCCGCCGCGGATGCGGCGCAACAGGTGGCGTGGCCGTATGTCGGCTACTGGACCGTTCAGTAAATGCGGGAGACTTCCATGAAGAGCGCACAGGACGCGGCAGCGTCCTCCGTCGGGACCGGAAACGTGCTGCCGCCACGTTCCGTTGTGCGCGAGTTACTGAAAAGCGCACAGAACGCGGCGGCATCCTTCAAAGCAACCGGAAACACGCCGCCGCCGCGTTCCGCTGTGCGCGAGTTTTTGAGGAGCGCAAAGGGTGCGGCGCGCACCATCGTCCGAGACAGAAACGGTTTCGCGCCGCACTCCGTTTTGCGCGAGTTTCTGAGAAGACGGTTTTATATTGCAGCGCAGTTCGCAATGCTGGGCGCGCTCGCAACCGTGAGCAGCGCTCAGCTTAACGTATCGGCTCTGGCGCCCGCCGCGCCCTCCGTAAGTGTCGTAACAGGCAAGGTGATCGACGATGGGGGGCGGCCCATCCCGCGGGCCACGGTATTGATTGAGATTCGGCCGGTAAGCAAGGCTCCCCATCCCACCCCCTTCAGCGCCTGGACCAAAACGGCAGGCAACGGTCAATTTCAGTTTCCAAAAGTCCCAAGCGGCCATTTTTCAATCTGTGTCCAGTCGCCGGGCAGCGGCCTGTTGGACCCCTGCTTCTGGGACCCCAGTCCCCCATCGCTCGATGTTGCCGGCGCGCCCGTTAGTGTGCCTCCGATATCGTTGCGCCGTGGCTTCGCATTGCGGGTGCGCCTGGACGACCCTAAGCAACAACTGGCTGCCATCGCCGCCCCGAACAAGCCGCCGCTGGGGGTTTCCGTAATGCTCGGGGTCTGGAAGCCCGGCGGGGGCTTCGTTCCCCTCACGCTTCGCTATCAAGATAAATACGGGCAGGAGTTTGAGGGCTGGTGCCCTATGGCGCGCCGCTCCGCGTGGTGCTGCAGAGCCGCAAGCTGGCGCTCAGCGACAACCGCGGCGCGGCCATCAACACCGCGCAAGGGACGGCCATACCAATAACCGTCGTGCCGGGAAAAGAGCCACAGATGTTGCGGTTTACAGTGCATTAAGCAACGAATCGGAGAATCAATGCGGGATGAATTCAGAGCAGTCTCACGAGCGCTCAGGATGGGCCGGGTGTGTCTCCTGGCAGCGGCTGCGGCGGTTGCATTGGCGCAGACTCCGGATCCGTCCGCCAACTCTCCCGACACGATGCCGAACCGCGGCTTCTATCCCGCGGGTTCGTTCTCTATCAGCGACATTGAAGCCGTTAATAATGTGACCGGGAACGTGACGCTAGCCATCCCGGTTGCGAAGCTGCCGCCGGGACGCGGCGCGCTGTTCGTAGTAAGTCAAGTTGTCCGGTTTTATTCACAGGTGATCTGTCCGTTTTAGCCATTTTTAGTTTGCCGCGCCCGCGACCCCTCTTCGGCTGGCCGAAGGGGGTTTTCGGGTTTTCTTT
>JBDTAT010000191.1:0-4117 GCA_039924505.1 Bryobacteraceae bacterium | reverse complement strand
GGCCTGCTACCGGAAGACCGCAAGGCGCAGGGACTTATGATGCAGATGAGCGTGCTCGAAAACAGCACGATGGCGACGCTCAGGCGCTGGCAGACGTGGGGATTTCTACGCAAGCGCGACGAACGCGCGGCGATGTACCCGGTGGGCAAGCGACTGGCGTTGAAGTGCGCGTCCTGGGAGGCGCCCGTTAGCAGTCTGAGCGGCGGCAATCAACAAAAAGTGCTGTTCGCCAAGTGGCTCGCCACCGATCCCGGCGTGCTGTTTTTGGACGACCCGACGCGCGGCATCGACGTCGGCACCAAGGACGATATTTATCGCATCATCGACGAACTGGCGGCGGCGGGCAAAGGGATTATTCTGGTCAGCTCCGAGTTGCCGGAGTTGCTGCGCTGCTCCGATCGAATCCTGGTATTGAACGAAGGACGCAGAGCGGCGATGTTCGAGGCGGCCGACGCGACCCAGGAGAAAATCATGGCGGCCGCGGCGACGGAGCTTTCCCCGGCGGACGGCTTGTGAAGGCGCCGATCAAAAAACTTATCCGGCGCCTTATCCATCCCGGGCGCGGGACCGACCTCAGCAGCTTGTGGGGCTTGATCGGAATTGTCGTGTTGGCAATTGTTCTGAGCCCGTCGGCCTCCGATGGATCGCGGATTTTTTTGCAGCCCGGCAACCTGACCGATATATTGCGCCAAGTGACGGTAATTGGAATTATCGCGCTGGCGATGACGTACGTGATTCTGACGGCCGGCATCGACTTGAGCGTCGGCAGCATTCTGGCGCTGGCGACGGGAGTAGTGGCGATGGTGCTCACTAAACCGCCGGCAGGATTGAGCTACGGGTACGCGATTGCGTGGGCGATTCTGGCGGCGCTGGCGGCTTCAACGGCGGTGGGCGCGCTGAACGGAATCGTGATCGCCACCTTGGGAGTGCAGCCGTTCATTGTGACGCTGGCGTCGATGATCGGCGTGCGCGGCCTGGCGAAATGGCTGACCGGAAACGCGAACATCGATATCGGATTCGGCCAGGACGTGGCGGCGAAATTCGCGGCGATCTTCCATCAAAAGACGATCGTGATCGGATCGTACGCGGTGCTGGCGGTTATTTTCTGGCTGGTGCTGAGCCGCACGGTGTTCGGCCGCCATGTGCGCGCCATCGGCGACAACGAGAAGGCGGGGCGCTACACCGGTTTACCGATTTTGAGCGTGAAGATTTGGGTGTACTCGCTCTCCGGACTGCTCTCGGGTTTCGCCGGCGTGCTGTATGCGGCGGAAAACCATCAGGGCAATCCCAACTCCGGCATCGCGTATGAGTTGGATGCGATCGCGGCGGTCGTCATCGGCGGCACGCGCCTGGCGGGCGGCAAGGGAACCATTGCCGGGACGCTGATCGGCACGCTGATCATGGGCGTGCTGACCAATATGCTGCGGTTGAACAACGTAGATAGTAACGTGGAGATGATGGTGAAGGCGGTGTTGATTGTGCTGGCGGTGGCGGCGCAAGGGAAGCGGGCGGCGGAATGAAAATGCAAGCGTGGGTGGCGGGCGCAATGGCGCTGGCGATGGCGGGCTGCGGAGGCTCGTCGAAAACGGCCGGCGGCAAGAAACAGTACTTTGTCGCCTTCAGCCAGTGCAATAACGCGGAGCCTTATCGCGCCGCGCAGAACGCGTTGATGACGAAATTGTTCGCCGCATCGGGCGACGTGAAGCTGGTGATCGACGATGCGCAGCAAGACAACAGCAAGCAGATTGCGCAGGTGGAAACGTTTATCCGGCAGAAGCCGGACCTACTGATTGTGGCGCCGAACGAACGGGCGGCGCTGACCGCGGTGATGGGCGAAGCGGCCGGCGCGGGCATTCCGGTAATCTGCCTGGAGCGCGACATTCTACAGCCGAACTACACGACGTACGTTCACAGCGACAACGTCGAGATTGGGCGCATGGCCGGCCAGTTCATCGCCGACTACCTGACGAAGAAGTATGGAACGGCCAAGGGAAATGTGGTCGAGATGCGCGGCCTGCTGGGTGTGGAAGGCGAGATCAGCCGCGAAAGCGGGGCGCAGGAAATTTTCAAGAAATATCCGGGCATCAAAATCCTCGCGTCTCCGGTTGCGGACTGGTTGCAATCGCGGGCCAAGGACCGCATGACCGAAGTGCTGCGGGTCCAGCCGAAGATCGACGTAGTCTACGGGCACAACGATCCGATGGCGATTGGCGCGTATCTGGCGGCGAAGGAGTTGGGGCGCGAAAAGCAGATGATTTTCGTGGGCGTGGATGGCCTGGGCGGGCCGGCGGGCGGCATCAAGAAGGTGATGGACGGCGTACTAGCGGCGACGTTCGTCTACCCGCTCTGCGTCGAAAAGACGGTGGAGGTGGGACTAAAAATGCTGCACGACCGGGCATTCAAGCCCGAAAAAGATTACCGCCTGGATCCGGTGATGGTAACCCCAGCGGACGCCGCCGCGATGTACGCGAAGTACACGGTGGCGGAGTAGCGGGTCGGTTTGAATCGGCGAGACTGACATTGGTAAATAAAATACGGCCACACGCAGGGAAGCCGGGCGACGGGTTCACTTCCACGGAATGCCGACTTATCGGATAAGTGGTTCCCCGCGCTGGCTGAGTTTCCGACAGCGTTTCAAAGGAACCCCGTGCTGTTTACCATAGCCGGCCTCGTGGTCCCGAACGCCCATTCGTAGCATCTCGAGAACACCGGCGAGTTCCTACACCCCTTGACGATTCGAATTGTGCAGAAAAGTTACCTTTTGATTAATTGCGCGTTCGGCGAGAAGAAACGCAAGACATGCAATCGGTTCGTAGCTATGTTGGTTCAACGGCGTTCCCTGCCTCCGGCTGCTCCTCCAATAGAAATGATGTGTTGAACCGCGCGTACCGACGATCCAATCAATCAGCCTTGAGATCAGTTGATCGTCGGTGCCATCCTGCTCTGCGCCCATTTCGGAAAGCGCTTGCCTAGCAAGTTCCTCGTCCTGCTCAACGAGCGCGCTCCAACTTTGAATCGCAACGGCTCTGAATTCCGGTTGGTCCCTGAAGGCGGCCTTCAATTCTTTAGTTCCAGACTTGCCCCTGCCGTACAGCCCTTCGATCACGAAAAAAAGATTATAAAACGCGTTGATGAACCGGAACTGATAAAGTTGATTCTTGCCCTCGCGGAAAAAGGATTGGAGCAATTGAACAGGCTGGATGGTTCGTCGATCGTCAATGATTGCCTCAAGGTCGCTCCTGAGTAGCCGATTTGGAGTGATTCTCCATTTGCGTTCGATTCGCAATGAGGCACCTACAATGTCCTTCGCTTCCTGATCATTCTCCGTTATAACGCGGGCTCTGGGAGCATCCCAGCGGATGCGAGTAACCTCGCCGACAAAACCCAAGACGGATTCCAGGTACTGAAAGTCCACAACGATCTCATCCCGAAGCTCGGCATCATACTCCTCAAGGAATCCGTGCGGGACGAATCTCATTTTGAATCGTTCAGTATTCACCACGTTCACCGAGATGGCGATCTCGTTCAGACGTCCGTCTTCCCGGGCGCTAAACGTGTATACCTTCCCCAGCCGCTCGAAAGAGTGGTTTCCTTCATCGAGGTAAGTGTGAGAATCGACCGCACAGGAAAGCTCGTAGCGCACTTCGTGAGACTCCTGCATTGATTCTAGAATGATCCGAGGTCTTGCTTCCGGATTTCCAGGTAAGGGTGTTGTGTTTACCAGCCACTTCGGTGCTAATCCGAACGTAAGGTTCAAACTGACTCGCTATCGGCGGCGGGACGGTAGAGAGTTGCGGTAACCGCTTGCTTACGCGCGCGGCTCGGAATGGGCCTCGCGCAGGTATTCGGGAAACGTTCCCGCTAGGATGTTGGCGCGAAGGCCGCGCATGATCTCCAGGTAGTAGGTGAGGTTGTGCAGCGTCCCCAGGGTTGAGAACAGCATCTCCGACGATTGGAACAAATGGCGCAGGTACGCGCGTGAAAATGTGCGGCAGGTATAGCAGTGGCAGGCGGGGTCGAGCGGACCGGCGTCGTCCTTGTAGCGCGACTGCTTAATCACCACGCGGCCGGTGGACGTGAACAGGCAGCCGTTGCGGGCGTTGCGCGACGGCAGAAC
>JBDTAT010000190.1:0-5022 GCA_039924505.1 Bryobacteraceae bacterium | reverse complement strand
GTGTTGCCCTCCTGTTGGGGATTCGGCGGCCGAACCGCTCGGTCAAAGATGGCTCGGCGCTGGAACAATTATAGGAGGGTTTGTTTTTTTGCTCAGTTCAGCCTATTTGCTGTTTTGGACAAGAGTCTAGATTTGAAGTATGACCGTGGAGTCCATCAAAGAAGCGATTGCGGAGCTTCCCGCCGAGCAAAAGGCTTCGCTGACGGCGTGGCTGATCCGCCAGGATAGGGAGGAGTGGGACATGCAGATGGAGGATGACTTCTCCGAGGGCGGTCGCGGCATGAGTTTGATTGAGGAGGCAGAGGCCGACCTTTTGGCTAATCGGTTGACGCCCTTGGACGAGTTGCTGGCCAAAGCCAAGACCAACCGGCAAAAGCCCCAAGCGTGAGCCCCTTCCGTTCCTCGACCACTCCTCGCTTTCGCAAGTTATTTATCGAACTTCCGGCCGGCATCGGGACTTGGCGGCTGCGAAATACGAACTGTTCAAGCAGAATCCTTACCATCCGCCGCTTGGTCTTCAGCCGAAGGGAAAGGCGTGGACCGTTGAAATCGGACGATCCTACCGGGCCGTTGCGAATCGGTCCAAAAATCATCGTGCGTGGTTCTGGATAGGATCGCACGAAGACTACAACAACATTTTGAAACGGGCGAAGTAAGCTTTCGCGGGTCAACCGGCAAACCGCTGGCGTTACCGGCCGGTTCCCAATATAATGGCCCTGCGCACAAAGGAAAGAGGGGTACCATGAGTCTGTTCGACCAGATCGGCGCCATTCTCGGCGGTTCATCGGGCGAAGGGGCCGCGGGACGCGCGCTGTTGTCCGGCGCGCTCGAATTAATCGGCAATCATCCCGGGGGGCTTTCCGGGCTGATCTCGACCCTCCAGCAAAGTGGCCTCGGGGACGTCGCGTCCTCGTGGGTCGGCAACGGAGCGAATCTTCCGATCTCGGCGGATCAAATCAAGAGCGTGTTGGGGAGCGATCGGGTGGCGCAGTTTGCCTCGAAGCTGGGCATCCCGCCCGACGTCGCCAGTTCGCATCTGGCGCAGTTGCTTCCAGCCGTGATCGACAAGCTCACCTCCAACGGCAAGCTTCCGGAAGGTGGCGGAGACGACCTGATGTCAAAAGGAATGGCACTGCTGAGTGGCCTATTCAGCAAGGGAACCGACGCGTAGCGGCCGCTAGACGAGAACGGTGAAGGCCGACTCGGTGCGCGTAACGGGGCGATAGAGCGTATCGCGCTCGACCGGATCGCGGCCGGCTTCGCGGATGAGGCGAAGCAGCTCGGAGCGATTCAGCGACTGGCTGGTGGTGGCGCCGGCGTCGTGGTAAATTTTCTCCTCCACGACCGTTCCATCCACGTCGTCCGCGCCGAAACGCTGCGCGATCTGGGCAATGCGCGGCGTCAGCATAATCCAATAAGCCTTTACGTGCGGGATGTTGTCGAGCATCAGGCGCGCGACCGCGATCTGCTTCAGGTCGGTAAAGCCGGTGGTTTTTGGAATGTGAGCGAGCGTCGTGTTGTCGGGATGGAAGGCCAGCGGGATGAAGGTCGCGAAGCCGCCGGTCTCATCCTGCAGTTCGCGCAACCTTATCAGGTGATCCACGCGATCCTCATCGGTTTCGATGTGGCCGTAGAGCATGGTGCAGTTGGATTTCAGCCCCAACCGATGAGCGATGCGCGCGGTATCGAGCCACTGTTGCCCGTCGATTTTGTGGTCGCAGATGATGCGGCGCACACGGTCGTTGAAAATTTCGGCCCCGCCGCCGGGCATGGAATCGACGCCGGCATCGATTAACCGCTGTAGCGTCTCGCGAATGGAAAGTTTCGCGCGCTGGGCGAAATAGGCGATCTCGACCATCGTAAACGCCTTCAGATGGACTTGCGGAAAGCGCTCTTTGAGTCCGCGCAGCATCTGGCAGTACCAGTCGAGCGTCAGTTCCGGATGCAGGCCGCCGACGATGTGGAACTCGGTAATGGCCTCGCTCCAGCCGCGGCCCGCGGTTTCCCACACCTGATCGAGCGACATGGTGTAGGCTTTCGGGTCGCGGGCCTTCTTTCCGAACGCGCAGAGCCGGCAACTCGCAACGCAAACGTCGGTGGGGTTGATGTGGCGGTTGACGTTGAAATAGGTAACATTGCCGTGCAGGCGCTCGCGGACGATATTGGCCATGTGGCCCAGAGCGAGGATGTCGGGCGAGCGGTAAAGGGCAACTCCGTCCTCAAAGGTTAGCCGCCGGCCGGCGTCGATCTTTTCGAGGATCGGCAGCAGGCGTGTGTCTTCAAAAATGGGTTGCATGCGAAGAAAAGGTCAGCCGCGGCGCGCCAGAAAAATATCCGTGGCCCAAAACAAGAAGAATAGCACGCTGACATAGCCGTTGACGGTGAAGAAAGCGGCATCGACGCGCGAAAGGTCGTGCGCCTTTACCAAATTGTGCTCGTAGAGGAGCAGCGCGGCGATGGCGGCAACGCCGGTCAGGCTAAGAATTCCGAGCTGAAAGGCGGTCAGCAGCGCGACCAGGCAGCCGAGCATCGCCACGTGAAGGGCGCGGGAGATCCACAGGGAGCCGGCGATGCCGAAGGCGCGCGGCAGACTGAAGAGTCCGCTGTTTACGTCGAATTCGTAATCCTGGCAGGAATAGATGATGTCGAATCCGGCGGTCCAGAAGGTGACGGCGGCCGTGAGCCAAAGGATGCGCGGGTCAAGCGCGCCGCGCATAGCGATCCAGGCGGCGGCGGGCGCGATGCCCAGCGAAAAGCCGAGAACCAGGTGCGAGAACGAGGTGAACCGTTTAGTGAAGGAGTAGAAGAAGACGACCGCGAGCGCAACGGGCGCGAGTTCGAAGCAGAGCGGATTCAGCAGGCGCGCGGCGAGCAAAAACAGGAACGATGAGGCGGCGACGAAGCCCCAGGCGAAGCCGCGCGACAGCAGACCGGCCGGTAGGTGGCGCGTGCGCGTGCGCGGATTGCGCCCGTCCACGTCGGCATCGAGCACCCGGTTGAAAGCCATGGCGGCCGAGCGCGCCGCCACCATGGCAACCACGATCCAGATAATTTTCCAGGCCAGGCCGGGCGTTTGAAACTGTTCGTCGCGCCACGCCAGCAACGCGCCGGTGAGGGCGAAGGGGAGTGCGAAAACCGAATGCTCGAACTTGATCATCTCGAGCGTAAGCCGGATTCTGCGAAGAAAGACGTGCAAGGGTAGCGGGCTTCCAGCTACTATTCTATTTCATGGGGTTTTTCCGTGTACGTCTGATTCGACTGGGCGCGGCGCTATCTGTGTTTTGGGTGTGCGTAATTCTGAGCGCCTGCGGGAGCAAATCGACCTCCGTGGAAGATTTCAATTCCCGGCCCGTCACGCTGCCGGACGGCAAGGTGATCGAAGCCGAAGTCATGGTGCACGAGCAGGATATGATCCGCGGAATGATGTTTCGCGATTCCCTCGCGCCCGATCGCGGCATGTTGTTTATCCATGGGCAGGAGGGAAAATTCCCGTATCGTTTATATCAGGTGCGTGTTCCGCTGGATATTCTCTGGATGAATTCGAACCGCCGGATTGTCGAGATTTCGGCGGATTCAAAGCCGTGCCCGCTGCAATCCGCGAAGGCGTGTCCATTGTACGGGGGGCACGAAGACGCGCTGTTCGTGCTGGAGCTCGCGGCCGGAGTGGCAGCGAAAAACGGCTTGCAGGTGGGGGACACACTGACGTTCTACTAGCCCTGGCGTTGAGAGAATGTGAAACAAAGTATCGGTCGATCGACTCCACTGATCGATGGTCTACTTGCCGCTCATTGAGGGACGCAGATGAAACTCCCGGCCCGGAATGGCCGCGGCATCTTCCCAAAGCAATTCTGCGCCGTGATGTTGGTTCTAACCGCGGCCGGTCCGGTGAGCGCGCAAACGGCCGAGGAAGAGCGTCCCATCAGTTTGAAGAAGCTGGTCCCGAACATCATTGATGACCAAAAACCGATCTGGCTGTTTCCGGCCCACTTGGCCATGGGTCATGACCTGCTGCCGGCCGCATTGGTGCTGGGCACGACGGCCGGGTTGATCGTAGCGGACCCATCGGAGGCGCGATACTTCCGGAACAGCTCGTCGTATCGCGGATTCAACCGCGTGTTCACGGGCAACGCAACGGCGGTTGGAATCGCGCTGGCGCCCATTTCGGTCTACGCGGTGGGCCTGTTTACCCATGACACGAAAATGAAGAACACGGCGCTGCTGGCCGGTGAAGCCGTGGCCGACGCCGGGATTCTTTCGGAGGTGATGAAGACCGCGACCGAAAGAGTGCGGCCCACGGACATTCCGCCGCACGGGAATTTTGCGGACACATGGACGGAGCGCGGAGTCAGCAGCAACACCAGCTTTCCGTCCGGACATGCCATTCTGGGGTTTGCGATCGCGACGGTTATCGCGCGGCGGTACTCGAATCACCGCTGGCTCCCGTATGTCGCGTACGGGTTGACGGCAGCCGTCTGTTTTTCGCGGCTGTCATCGTCCGCCCACTACGGCTCCGATGTGTTTATCGGAGCGGCTCTCGGATATTCGATCGGCCGGTTCGTTGTGCTGCGGCAATAGTCCGCCCGGCTATTCCGGCCGCGGAGTGGATGGCGGCACGATGTTTTCCTGAAGCGGCACTGCCAGCGATGTTCCGGCATGCTCGACCGCCTGGAGCAATTTAAGTAGCAACTCCTGCTGCACGGCGAGAAACTCATCGTTGTCGGAAGTGACCACATAGACGTTCACTTCAACGTCGAGCGAGTAAGCGCCGACGCCGATGAACCGCACGGGAATCTTGCCGGTCTCCACTTTGGGGTTCGCCGCGAGGATCTCGCGAAACGAGGTGAGAATCCGCGACATTTGATCCGCGGTCGTATTCCGGCGCAGGTTCAGAACCGGGTGGAACCATATTTTATCGCGGCTGGAAATATTTTCGAGCGCCATGGTCGAGAATTGGCCGTTCGGAACACTGATTATGGTCCGATCCGGCGTGCGGATGCGCGTGGACCGCAGGCCGATGTGCAT
>JBDTAT010000189.1:0-9738 GCA_039924505.1 Bryobacteraceae bacterium | reverse complement strand
TGGAGCGGGAATTCCCGAGCAGCCGCACGCGGTTGTCCTCGACCGCGGCGATGCGGCGGCCGATATTCGGATGAGCCAGTTGAATGAGGCGCATTTACACCAGCACCGTTCCGCCGTCGATAACAATCGTTTGTCCGGTAAGGTAGCTGGCGGCATCCGACACCAGGAATATGGCGGCGCCCTTCAGTTCGCCCTCGCGGCCCAGCCTCGCTAGCGGAATGCGCTCCGCCGCCAGCGCCTCGGCGCGCGGCCAGATTTTTTCCGTCATGCGCGATGGAAAGTAGCCGGGCGCGATGGCATTCACACGAATGCCGTGCCGTCCCCATTTCGCCGCCAACTCACGCGTCAGCGCGATCAGCCCGCCCTTCGACGCTACGTAGCCGGCGTTATGCGTGTCCAACATTGGCAGGCCTCCCTGAATCGCGTTGATGGAGGCGACGTTCAGAATCGCGCCCGACCCGCGCTCCATCATGTGCCGCCCCACGGCCTGCGCGAAAAGAAATGCGCCGGTCAGGTTGATGTCCAAGACCATGCGCCACTTTTCAAGCGTCATCTCCTCGGCCCGCGCGCCCCAACTGACGCCGGCGTTATTCAGCAGGATGTCGATTTTCCCGAAGACGCCGAGCGTCTTTTCGACCGCCGCCTGCACGTCCGCCGGCTGCGAAACATCGCACAACATTCCCTCAGCTCGGAAGCCGCGCTCGCGGAAACCGGCGATCGCCGGCGCCAACCATTCATCGCGGCGCGCCAATAGCATCACGGAGGCTCCAGCTTCAGCCAGCCCCTCCGCCATCTCGTGCCCCAAGCCGCGCGAGCCGCCCGTTACCAGCGCGACTCGTCCGGTTAAATCGAATAATTCCGGCAGCGATTTCATCCGCCACTCAGCGTATCACGCGTGTGGTTTTGTGTGCCGGGCCGCGACCGTGCGGCTCAGTAGGCTCTGCCTGTACCGAGCCGCGACCCAGGGAGCGGTTTCCCGCCGACCCCGGTTTTTCAACGGAGCGGCGCCTCGTCAGAACTGCAGCTTCATCGCAAGCTGAATGAAGCGCGGCAAATTGCTCTGTTCCGACGCGCCCGAAATTTTCCCGAAGTTGCCGCTGTTCACGTCCGTCACCGGTCCGTTGTAGAACTGCGGCGAGTTGAACGCGTTGATGAAGTCGGCGCGGAACTGCAAATCGATGCGCTCGGTCAGGTGGTTGTGCTTAATGATGGAAATGTCGGAATTGTGAATTCCCGGCAGCCGCACACTGGTCAGCCGCGACGACCACGTCTGCAGTGTGAACGGCTGTCGAATGGTCCAGGCCGGTTGTTCGCTGCCCACGCAATTGCGCGTCGTGCCGTTCGCCAACTGCGTACAGGTGTTAAACCAATTCGTCAGCGATTGATCGGAGATCGCCGGATTCAATCCCGTCGCAGCCGCGTTGCTGGGAAAATTCATCGGCATCCCTTTCTGCAACCGTGTCAGCGAGCTGACCTGCCAGCCGCTGACGGCCCAACGGACGGGCTTCACCAGATTCGCGCCCATCCGCTTGCCCGCGCCGAACGGCAGCTCATAGGACATATTGATCTGGAGATTTTGCGGGATGTCCCACGAGGCGATCACCTTTTCCAGACGCGTGTCCTGCGGGTTCGCGTAGCTGACCTGATCGATCTGCTTGGAGATGGTATAGGCGACGCTGAAATTCAATCCATACGAAAGGCGCTTGGAGACCAGGAACTGCGCCGCGTTGTAGCTGGATGTGCCGATCGGCTCAAACAGCTCGTTGATTCCGTTGAGCAGGAACTCCGGGTACGGCGCCAGCAACTGCTGTTTCGCGATGGTCGATCCGTTCAACGAAGTGCCCGGCAGCAGGCCGGCGAAGGGATTGGCCACATTCTGCGTTAGCGCGGCCGATCCCAATTGCAGCGCGCTCAGGGGCAGCGCGTTGATCTGCTGCGTCACCGCGATGTCGCGGGAGCGGCTCCCGACATAAGCCGCGGTTACCAGAAAATCTCTCGGCAGTTCGCGTTGAATCTCAGCCGAGAACTGGTGGACATACGGCGGTTGGCCGCCCGCCGGATCGGCGAATTGATACGTCTGCCCAAGCGCGGTTTTCAGCCCGAGCGATGCGCCGGCCGGCCGCAGGATTCCATCCGGGAAGGGATTGGTCAGCGTGTTCTGCGGCACTCCGGTTTGAATGGATGTTACCATGTTGGTCTGCTGGCTGAAACCCGGAGCGTTGCCCGGATCGTAGAACGTCTGGCCATACACCAGCGCGTAGCCGCCGCGGATCACGGTCTTGCTGTTCAACTGATATGCGGCGCCGGCGCGCGGTCCGAAATTGTGCCACCGCGCGTCGAAGATATTGCGCGGCTGTCCGCCCACGCCCGCAAACAATACGCCGCCGTTAACATTCAGGCCCGGAACCTGAAGCGGATTCGGCGTCGTCGCCGCAAACCCGCGCGGTAATTCGTTGAACCGGTCCGTCAGCGGCCCCAGGTAATCCCAACGCAACCCTAGATTCACTTTCAATTTATCGGTAACGCGAATGTCGTTCTGCACGTAGAACGACGCCATCTTTTCCTGCCGCGCCGGCTCGCTGTTCACCTGAATGAATCCGCTCTGCGGCGTTCCCAGCAGGAACGATGCGAGCGCATTACCCGACGACGGTTGAATCACCAGCGGATTCGCGCCCGTGAATTGCTGGTCGAAGGAAAAGTTGCCGGCGTCGAAGCCCGGATTCTGCGAATAGCTGCGCAGCAACCGGAGATCCCCGCCGAACTTTATACTGTCTCGTCCAATCACCTTTGAGATCGACGCCTGCAGCGAATTCGTCTGCGCCGTCGTGAAGTTACTCGGCTGCGCGCCGGCGCCGTCGAAGGTGGCCCAACTGAATCTGGGGAACCAGTTCACCGACTGGGAAGCGAACGTCGGCGAAAATCCGAGGCTGGCGGGAGTAACTCCGTTGCCCTGTTCGGAGCCGCTCTCCGTCTTGAATCGTTCCAGCCCCAGACGCACGTCCAGCACGGTCGTCGGATTCAGCGTCTTGGTCAACTGGATGGTCGCGTTATGGTTCTCGCGCGTGAATGGATTGTTCGACCCGTTGTCGGCGAGGTTGATGGCGGAATTCGTCGAATAGTGGAAGCTCCGCTCTTCCTGCAGCGCGTTGCGCGAATAGCGGACGAACAGGCGCGTCGATTCGTTAAGGTCGTAATCCACGCGCGCGGTATTCTCCGGAAAGTAGTCGGTGAACTTGCGGGTGTTTCCGCTGTTAGTCAGGTTGTTCAGTCCCGTCAACGGATCCCCGGCGACATTGCCCGACGGAATGTAGGAAAACACTTTCACCGCGACCGGATTCAGACGCGATGCCGGAATCACATTGCCTGGAAACGCCGTGCGGACCAGCGCGCCGTTCGGTCCGGCAACGGTCGAAAACGGATCGTAGATGGTCTGCACCTGCGGATTTCCGGAAGCATCGCGCCCGTTGAAAGTCTGCGAGAAATCTCCCGCCTTCTGCAGCGCCGTCGGAACCGAGACGATGAACGGATCGGGAATCACTTGCCGGATGTCTTCGTAGACGTAGCTGAAAAACAGCTTGTTCTTCAGAATGGGGCCGCTGATATCGCCGCCGAACGTGTTGATGTGCGACGACGAGCGCGGCACTCCGGTGCGGTTGCTGTTAAACGTGTTCGCATTCAGATGCGTGTTTTCGAAATACTCAAATGCCGATCCGTGAAACTCGTTCGTGCCGTTCTTCGTGATGATGTTGATGACACCGCCCAGCGTCCAGCCATATTGCGCATCGAAGTTGGTGTTCTGCACGCGGAATTCATTTACCGCCTCGGCGGTTGGCACGTAAGACACCGAGGACGCCTGATAGAGACTGGTGACGCCATCCACCAGCACCTCGTTGGTGGACGGGCGGCCGCCGTTGATCGTGATGCTGGACGATCCGGCAATGTCGAACGGCCGCAGGCGCTGCACGGAAGCAGCCTCAATCACTCCCGGCGCCGACCACGCAGCGGCGAATGGATTGCGCCCTTGCAGCGGCACGCTGAGCACGCGGTTCGATTCGATCGTCAACCCGCGGTCGGCCGATTCGGTTTCGAGCAGCGGCGCGCCCGCCGTCACCGTCACGCTCTGGCTCAGTTCGCCTAAAGCCAGCGCCACGTCCACTACCGCGCGTTGCGCAATGTCCAGGCGGACGCCCTCGCGGACGCCGGTCTTAAATCCGGCCTTTTCAACCGTGATGATGTAGTTGCCGGGGGTCAGAAACGAAACCTGATAGTTCCCGTCCTCGCCCGATACGGCCGGAGTAATTTCCCCGGTATCCGCATTTTTAACGGACATTTTAGCGTCCGCCACCGCCGCGCCGGCCGCATCCGTGACGCGGCCGGACACCGTGGCGCGAAACTCCTGCGCCGACGCGCACAAACACAAACAGAACGCAAGTATGGTTACCCGCATGATTGAAACCCTCCCAAAGTCTTTTAACAAAACTATTAGTAAGAGTATATAGCACGCAACGGTTGTGAACTGTTGCATCGCACCCGTGTGAACGCGTGTACACGAGACGTGAACGAGCACACAAAAAAGGACGGGAGTGTTTCAAACGGTCGGATCGCCGTGTACTTCCACATCATCCGGATCGCTGCCCGCTTCGGCCGGTTCGGGAAGCAGGCCGCGCCAATTCGCCCAGATCCAGAAGATGGAAGTCGTGCTGCTCAGCAGGCCCGACACGGCGCCGATGGTGCGCGGGCTATAGGTCTGCGATGCAATGCCCGCGCCCATCATGGAGAGCATCATGGTCGACCATGTCAGCGTCTCCATCGTCGCAAACACCCGCCCGCGAAATTCGTTCGAGACATGGCGCAGAAGCTGCGAGAAATTCAGCACGGAGCTGACCGCGACCGCAGCCCGCGAAAGTCCAATGAAGAACAGCGCCCAACCAAACTGCTGCATCTGGCTGAAGACAATGTAGGCGCCCCCGTGGATCACATACGCCAGGGCGATGACCCGCTTATAGGTCTGAAAGCGAATGCGCGCGCCGATCCAGTGCGCAATGATGGCGCCGCAGATCAGCCCGATGCCGGCGCAACCCCAGATCTCGCCGATTCCGCCCGGCCCGCGCTTGAAGACCAGTTCGCCAAAAATACTGAACAGGATTTGCGCAGCGCCGCCGCCCGTCGCCCAACCCACTGCCACCAAACCGATGGCCAAAATCAACGGAGAGGAGCGCATATAGCGCAGCCCTTCGGTGTACTCATGCCACGGCCGCACCACTTTGTCCTCGGATAAATCGTTGCGGCGCGCCTTAAAACTTCCGCCCTCCAGCCGCAGACGCGAGATGGACCAGGCCGAGAATAAAAACGACATCGCATTAAAGAAAAACGCCCACTCGTAGCCGAATGCCGTAACGCTCGCGCCGCCGAGAAACGATCCGATGGTGACGGTGGTCCACTGCGTCGCTTGTGTCAGCGAGTTCGCCGCATGCAGCTCTTCCTTGCTCGCGATGGTAGGCAGAATCGAGGCGCGGCCGCTAGTGAAGAACGGCGACGCAAACATCAGCAGCGCGCTCAGCAGATAGAGCAGCCAGGTATCTTTCCGGTGAACCGTGAGAATGAACAGCCCCGCGACGACTGCCCGGATCAGATCGCTGGCGATCATCACCTGCTTGCGATTCATCCGGTCCAGCAGAACGCCTGCAACCGGTCCGGCCATCACCGCCGGAATGGCGCGCGACAACATGACGCCGGCCACCACCATCCCGCTGCCGGTGTTACCCAGCACCAGGCTGAACACCGCGATGTTATTAAAGTGATCGCCCACTTCGCTGACCACCTGGCCGGTCCAGGTGCAGCGGTAGTTGCGGTTCTCGCGGAGCAGTTGAAGGAACCCGGCCATCAGCCGCGCTCCGTCAGCGTGACTCCGGTTAACACCACTGCGCCACCGGCCACCAGCGGCACAGTTGGATGTTCACCGAGCAGCGCAATCGCCAGTACGGACGCCAGCAACGGTTGGCCATACTGCATCACGGAGACGCGCGAGGCGGCAATGTAGGTGAGCGCATAGTAGTAGATGAGGTAGCTCAAAACCGCCGGGAAAGCCGCCATGTAAAGAACGCACAGCCAGGTATCGAGATTGATAGCCCCCAAGGGAACTTGTGCGGCTTCCCACAACGCCAGTGGCAAAAGCGCGATTCCGCCGCCGACGTAGGCGAAGGTGAAAATTGTCACACCGTCGTAGCGCGTCGTCAGGTTCTTGCCCACGACGGTAAAAATCGACATGACCAGAGCCGAGAGAAAAATGTAGAAGTCGCCCAGAAACGTCGCGCCGTTGCCCGCCCCGCGCCCCATTTCAAGTACCGCGACGCCGGTCAGCGCCAGCACCATGCCGGCCAGCTTGCGCCACGTCATCCGCTCCTGCCCGGCGGCGGCCGCAACGCCGAGCACCAGCAGCGGTCCGAGCCCGATCCCGATCGCCGCGTGGATGGCGCTGGTCCGGCTCAAGCCGACAACAAAGAAAATCTGGTTCAATGGCACGCCAGCCAGACACAGGGCCAGCAAGCCGAGGAACTCCTTCGGTCGCCACCGCGCCCGCGTTTTTTTGCGCTGGTGTTTCCACCAATACACGGGCCAGATAATCGCGCCCGCCAGCAGCGTCCGCAGAGCCGCGACAAACAGCGCCGGCAAGCGATTCAACGCGTACTTGCCGATGACAAAATTCACCGACCAGAACAGCACCATCAACACCAGCAGGCCGTAGAGCCGGGCGTCGGAGGGAGCCTTCCGGGCGGGCGCAACATCCGGCACATTTGAGACTCCCGACGTCAATCGAGAATCTCCTGCTGCACCGTGACCTGCTTCAAAAACTCGCTGTCGATGGCGTAACCGAAGCCCGGCCCGCCGCGAATTTCGATAGTGCCGCGCGCGGTCGTCTCCACCGCCGGCGCGATGATGTCGCGCGCCCAATAGCGCTTGCTCGCCGAAACGTCGCCCGGTAAAGTGAAATTCGGCAGCGTCGCCAGCGCGATGTTGTGCGCCCGGCCGATGCCCGCCTCCAGCATTCCGCCGCACCACACCGGTATTCCCGCCGCTTGCGCCGCATCGTGTACCTTGATCGCCTCGCTGAATCCGCCCACGCGGCCGAGTTTGATATTGATAATCCGGCACGCGCCCATGCGAATCGCCTGCTCCGCGTGATGCGCGCTGCGAATGCACTCATCGAGACATATCGGCGTCGTCAGGCGCGCCTGCAACGCGGCGTGATCGATAATCTCGTCGTGCGCCAGCGGCTGCTCAATCATCATCAGGTTGAATTCGTCCAGTTGTCTCAGCCTGTCGATATCTGCCAGGGTATACGCTGAATTCGCATCCGCCATCAGGAGGATTTCCGGAAAACGCCGGCGGACTTCGCGAATTGCCTCGACATCCCATCCCGGCTTGATCTTCATCTTGATGCGCTGGTAGCCGGCTTCGAGCTCCGTTTCGATCTTCCGCAGAAGCTCTGGAACGGAATCCTGAATGCCGATGGAAACGCCGCACGGAATTTCGCGCCGCGCTCCCCCGCCAATCTCCTGCCACAGCGGACGGCCGTGCATCCGCGCCTGCAGATCCCACACCGCCGCTTCCATGCCGCCGCGCGTCATCAAATGTCCGCGAATATGCCGGGTGCGCGCGCCCACCGCGGCCGCGTTCTCAAATTCATGATGCAGCACGCGCGGCGTAATGTAGTTCTTCAGCAGCAACCAGGCCGCGTCGGTCCATTCCTCGTTGTAGAACGGGTTCTCGCCGGCCGTCACTTCACCCCATCCGGAGAGGCCGCCCGCGCGCGCCTCCACCAACACCATTTCCCGCCGATAGGTGCGGCCAAAGCTGGTCTCAAAAAAATGCGTCAGCGGCATCCGGATGCGGCGTAAAACAATCTGGTCGATTTGAAATCCCATGTTGCTACTCAAATGCCCCTAATAAATACGTTCCAGCGTCCTCGGATTTCTCGAATCCGATGACCGCCAGCCCGCGCCGGAAATGCTCTAGAAACTGCCCGCTCACTTCCGCCTGAATCCGCCGCGCTTCGTTCACATCCGCTTGCCGCACTGCTGCGATCGACGCGGGCACGGCGATGCGCGCCTCCACCAGCGGCCGTTGATATGCGGCGCCGCCGATAATCCGGTTGACGCGATCGGTTCCGAGCCACCACTCCGCGATGCACCGGTCTGTTGGCAATCCGGCGTGCAGATGGCTGCTGGTCGTGCCGTATTGGTTGGGGACGTAGCGCCGCACCACCGCTCCCAGACGCTCGATATTGAAATACGCATTCTTGATTTCCAGCGGATCGAAGGTCCACTCCACCAGGTCGATCCCGCGCGCCAGGGCGTCCTTGCGCTGCTCCAGTTTCATCATCCGGCCCACGCCCTGGTTACGGTACTCCGGCAACACGCCTAACATGTGGCTGTGCAGATACGTTTTGCCGCCCAGTTTTAATCCCGGAATCGCCAGCCCGAACGCGACCATCCGTCCGCCGTCGTAGGCCCCGAATGCCTGGCCGCCCACTTTCACCGCCACCACGAACAGCCGCACTGGCAGAAGTTCGATCTCGTCAAATCCCCAGATGAGCTCTTGCAGGCGGACCGCTTCCTCAAATTCGGCGTGTTCGGTCAATGCCCGGATCGCGATCATACGGATCTCTTCGCCTCCTGCCACAGCGCTTCCATCTCGGCCGTGCCGGCCTCGGCGAGCGGCTTTCCTTGCGCCTCCAGACGCGCTTCGATGTGGCCGAACCGCCGCCTGAATTTCGCGTTCGTCCGGCGCAGCGCCTGCTCCGGATCCACGTTCAGAAAACGCGCCAGGTTCACCACCACGAAGAGAACGTCGCCCAGTTCATCCTCCATTCGATCCCGCAAGCCGGCTTCCCGTGCCTGGTCGAGCTCTTCCATCTCTTCCTTCAGCTTTTCGATCACCTGCCCGGAATTCTCCCAATCGAAGCCAACTTGCGCCGCTTTCGAGGTCAGCTTCTGCGCCTCCACCAGCGCCGGCAGCGCGCGCGGCACCTGATCGAGCAGCCGCTTTTTCGCCTCGCCACGCTCGCGGCGTTCCTCCGCCTTGATCTCGTCCCAACGCCGGCTGACGTCTTCCGCCGTAATCGCGCAAAACGGAGCGCTGCGCGCACTTTGCGCTTCCGCCGTAATCGCCGCGCCATCGGCAAACACGTGCGGATGGCGGCGCACCAGCTTGTCCGCAATCGCATTGAGGGAATCTTCAATGGTGAAGTGTTTTGCCTCTGCCGCCATCTGCGCGAAGAAGACGGCCTGCAACAACAGGTCCCCCAATTCGTCCGCCAGCGCGCCCCAATCGCGCGCATCGATGGCATCCATCACCTCATAGGTTTCCTCGAGCAGATAGGGCTTGATCGTGTCGAACGTCTGTTCGCGATCCCATGGGCATCCGCCGGGCGCGCGGAGCCGCGCGAGAATCGCGACGAGACGCTCGAATTTTCCGCCGGCGCCGGAACCCCGGGCGATTGCTCCATCGGTAGTGGCCATGTATGTCCTGAAAATTGTGTTTCCTGAGACTGGCGCTTTCGTGAAAGTGCGGTTCCGCGAAGAAATCCCCAGTATTTTGAGCGTAACATGTATGTTCCGTTGACTTCCAAGGTACGCCTGCAAAACGGAGTGCGGCGCGAAATGGTTCCTGCCTCCGATGGTGGTGCGCGCCGCACCCCTTGCGCTTTGCCGGCTTCGTGTTGAGGACGGTAGAAAA
>JBDTAT010000188.1:0-4134 GCA_039924505.1 Bryobacteraceae bacterium | reverse complement strand
GCACCCACCGCCTGCGCCTCATCCGCGGCATGCTCCCAATCCCGGCATATGCGCGCCAGAAAATCGGTCCCCGGCGCCGAGTCTTCCGTCAGCATCTCGTCTCCGCGCGACCCGTATATGCCGACCGCCGACGCCGACACCAGTACCCGCGGCGGCCGCATCGCCTCGCGCATCCCAGCCACCAGGTTCTTCGTCCCATTCACGCGGCTCGCCCGGATCTTGTCCTTCACCGCTGCGTTCCACCGCTGCGCCACCGGCTCGCCCGCCAGATTCACCACTGCGTCGGCGCCATCCACGCTTGCGGCCGGCGCGGGTCCGCTGCTCTGGTCCCAGGTGAACCACTGAATCCGAGCATCAGTCTGCGCCGGCGGCCGCCGCGCCAATATCCGCAGCGTGTGGCCATCCGCGAGGAGCCGCTCTACCAACCGCCGTCCCACGAACCCGGTTGCTCCCGTGAGTGCGATCTGCATTTCGCCCCATTCTAACGAAAGCGGACGTTTTCCGCGTGTCCGGCGTGGAACCGGCTACAATAATCGAAGACACCTCTAACGCCCATGCGCTTTTGGAATCGGGCCAAACTCCTCGCCGCATATTTGCGCCGCCAGCCTTCGGTGCGCGCGCTGCCGGTGGAGTATATCGTCGAGACCACCGCCAAGTGCAATCTCTACTGCCCCATGTGCCCGCGCGAAACCCACAAGCAGCCCAAAGAGGACATGACCGGCGCGATCTTCGAGCGCCTGGTAGCCGATTCCGCCACCACCGGCGAGCACATGATGTTAATCGGCCTCGGCGAGCCGTTCCTCGACAAGAAAATCTTCGACCGCATCGAGTATTGCGCCGAGCACAACATTTCCACGCTGCTCTCGACCAACGGAACCTTTCTCGATGAATCCACCTGTGCGCGTCTGCTCGAAACTCCGCTTGAACACATCACGCTCAGCTTCGACGGCGCCACCAAAGAGTCTTTCGAGTACTACCGCAAGGGCGCCAACTTCGAAAAAGTGCGCGACAATTTCATCCGCTTTGCGCGCATGAAAAAGGAGCGCGGCGCAAAGGTGCAAGTAGTCGTCCAGATGGTTCGCATGGAACGCAACGCCGGCGAAGTGGACGATTTTCTACGCTTCTGGAAAGCCGTGCCCGGTATCGACCGGGTGCGCGTGAAGGCCGACGAGACCAATCTGCTGCAACCCGATTCCGGCCACGCTGCAAGCGATTGGAAATACCCGTGCCATTATCTGTGGCGCGGGCCGGTTTACGTTAAACACAACGGCGACGTCTACCCCTGCTGCCAAAGCTACATGTTGGATGGCGCACCTGTCGGGCGCATCGGCGAACGGCCGCTGGCCGAAATCTGGAACTCCGATCGCATGCAGACCATGCGCCGGCTGCACGCGGAAGGCCGGGCGGGCGAAATCGACATCTGCGCCCGCTGCTGCACCACCATTCCCCACCCATTGCTGGTAGCCGGCAGCCTGCTGCCGGCAATCGAACGCTTCACCTATTTTTCGAAACTGCCCGGCCGGCTCCTGCGCCCGCCAAAGCCGCAGCCGGCCGCGTCCGAATTAGTTCAGATCGGCAAAAGCCAACCGTTGATAAAATAAGCGGTCACATGCGCACGCTGCTGGCCGCCATTCTTCTCGGAAACTCGCGCAAAACGGAGTGCGGTGCGAAACCGTTTCCGCCCCGGACGATGGTGCGCGCCGCACCCGTTGTGCTTCTCGCCGCATCGTTGGCTCTCGCGCAGCCGTTGCCCAACACGCAGCCGCTCGTTATCTCAGGCGATCCCGCCGCGCAAATGGTCGACGGCATTTCCACCTATCTCAATCGCGCCACGGCCGAGTCCGCCGTCCATCGGCATCCCACGCGCGAGCGGCTGGCCGAAATTCTCGGCGTTGTAGACCCGCGCGTCAATTTCTCCGCTCTCTCGCTCGACGCCACTACCGCCGCCCCGGCGCTTCTGGCGCGCACCAAAACATATTCCATCTATCGCGTGCGGTGGCCGGCAATGGAGGGCGTCCACGCCGAAGGGCTGCTCTACCGGCCGGCTGGCGCGCCCATCGCCCGCGTAGTAGCCATCGACGATGCCGATCAGCCGCCTGAGCACAGCGCTATTGCGGCCCGTCTGGCCTCCCAAGGATGCCAAGTGCTCGCGCTTGCCATCCTCAACCGAGACGACACTTACTCCGGTAACCCGGAATTCCGCATGACCAATCAGCCGCATCGTGAGTTCATCTATCGCATGGCGTTTCCCGTAGGCCGAACCATCATCGGGTACGAAGTGGAAAAGATACTCGCGGCTGTCGATTGGTTCGCGCGGCAGCCGGCCGAATTACCCATCGCGGTGTGGGGTTACGGAGCAGGCGGAATGCTCGCGCTCGACGCCGCGGCGCTTGACCCGCGCATTGGAACCGCAGTGGTCTCCGGCTACTTCGCCCCGCGGAATCAGCTTGCGGCGGAGCCAATTTTCCGGAACGTCTGGGGCCTGTTGCGCGATTTCGGCGATGCGGAGCTGGCCGCGTTGATGACTCCGCGCAACCTGATCGTCGAGACGCGCCCCGGGCCACGATGGGACGGCCCTTCGCGCGCCGATCCGAAACGCACCGGCGCCGCTCCCGGCAGGCTCGCGCCCGTTTGCATGGAAGCGCAAAGGGCGCTGCGCGCACCGCCGTACGTTGAAGGAACTGCTTCGCGCCGCGCTCCGTTTTGCGCGAGTTCCTTAGACGCAGTGGAACAAGAAGCCGCCCGCGCCCGTTCCCTGGGAGCCGGCATCACGCTCGCCGCCGACGCTCTGGAGCCGTTCCTCGCCGCCGTCCACCACCGCGTGCGCCCCCGCGTGCGGAGCGTCACGCAGGCGCAGCCGGTTCTCCCCATTCCTCCGGAGCGCACCCGCCGCCAGTTTGAGGAACTGGTCGCCTACACCCAGCGCCTGATCCGCGCGTCCGCCGCGCAACGCAACCTCTACTGGGCCAATGCCGATATGACGACCGCCGCGGGCTGGAGCCGGACTGCGCCGGCCTACCGGGATCGCGTCTGGAACGACATCATCGGCCGGCTCCCCGCCGCCACGATTCCCGTGAACGCGCGCAGCCGCCATACGTACTCCGCGGCGAAGTGGGACGGCTATGAAATCACGCTCGACGTGTTCCCGGATGTTTTCGACTACGGCGTCTTACTGCTTCCCAAGGGCCTGAAACCGGGCGAGCGCCGGCCCGTCGTCGTCTGCCAGCACGGTCTGGAGGGTCGCCCTCAATCGATGTTCAACCAGCCGGCCGGCACCACCGATTTTCACTATTACCAGAACATCGGCAATCGCCTCGCGGACCTCGGTTTCATCGTCTATTTGCCGCAGAACCCCTATATCTTCGGCGACCGTTTCCGTCAATTGCAGCGCCAGGCGAATCCGCTGGGCCTGTCTCTGTTCTCTTTTATTCTGGCGCAGCATGGGCGCCTGCTCGAATGGCTCGGCGCGCAGAGTTTCGTCGATGCGTCCCGCATCGGTTTCTATGGCCTCTCCTATGGCGGAAAGACGGCCATCCGCGTACCGCCGCTGCTTGATGGCTATGCTCTCTCCATCTGCTCCGGCGACTTCAACGAATGGGTCGTCAAGCTGACCTCCGTTGCCGACGCATGGAGCTACCTGTTCACCGGCGAATGGGAAATGGACGAATGGAATTTGGCAAACACCGCCAACTACGCTGAGTTGGCCCGGCTGATGGCGCCGCGCCCCTTCATGGTGGAGCGCGGCCACCGCGACGCGGTGGGCGTCGACGAATGGGTCGCCTACGAATACGCCAAAGTCCGCCGCTTTTACGACGAACTCGGCCTCCCCGACCGTACCCGCATCGAATTCTTCAATGGCCCGCACCAAATCCACGGAGTGGGCACCCTCGACTTTCTGGAACGTTTTCTGCGCTGGCCGGAAAGCCGCTGATCCGTAGCGCAACGAATTGGGACCCGTTCGCTCACTTTACGACCAGTTCGCGCCCCGCTTCTCTCCGACCTTCCCCTGTGGTATGGTGTGTCCAGAGCGCAACGGGTCCGGCGCGCACCACCGCGCCGCACTCCGTTTTGCGCGAGTTTCCGAGGAGAAAGGCGGCCTTCCATGCATGCAACCAGACGAGATTTCCTGAAAAC
>JBDTAT010000187.1:0-3664 GCA_039924505.1 Bryobacteraceae bacterium | reverse complement strand
TGCTTACCAACAGTCGTTTCTGCCGGGTACCAGCGTCAGCCTCTCGTTCAGTAAAACACGCAGCTCGGTCAATAGTCCTTCCAGCCTGCTGAATCCCGCTCTCAGCGGCAACATGGATCTCTACGTCACGCAGAATCTGCTCCAGGGATTCGGCCGGTCCGTGAACAACCGGAATATCCGTGTCGCCCGGAACAACGCCAAGGTGACGGATTTGCAATTGCAACAGCAGATTATCACCACCGTCTCGGCCGTCCTTAATCTGTACTGGGATCTGGTCAGCTTCAAGGAAGATGTCCGTTTGAAGGAGCAGGCTCTGGCAACCGCGCGCAAGCTATTCGAGGACAACCAAAAGGAATTGCAGCTCGGAGTCGTGGCCACCATCGACGTCACGCGCGCCCAGGCCGAAGTGCCCTCGCGCGAAGAAGACCTGCTCGCCGCTCAGACCAACGTTCAGCAACAGGAAATCGTCCTGAAGAGTGCGTTGAGCAAAAACGGCGTCGAAGACCCGCTGCTCGAGGAAGTCCACGTCATTCCGCTCGATCATTTTCAAGTGCCGGAAAAGGAGCAGCTCACCGCATCCAAGGAACTCGTGAAGCAGGCGCTCGCCCGCCGGCCCGACCTTGAGCAGGCCCGCATCAACATCCGCAGCACGCTGGTGAATCTCGAAGGCAGCCGGAACGCATTGCACCCCACGCTTCAGGCGTTCGCCGAGTTCACCAATCACGCGCTCGCCGGCGCCGTGAATCTCTTGAACGTCGATAACCAGTACGGCGTTGCCAATCCGTACTACATCGGAGGGTACGGCGACTTTCTCGGCCAGATTTTCCGCCGCAACTTTCCCGATTATTCGGTAGGCGTCTCGCTCAACATCCCGTTTCGTAACCGCGCCGCCCAGGCGGACTACGCGACCGATCAATTGAATCTCCGCACCAGCGAACTGCAGTTGCAGCGCAGCGTCAACCAAGTGGGGGTCGATGTCCGCAACGCTGCCATCGGGCTTCGGCAGGCTCACGCGCGATTCGAAATCGCCGTCCAAACCCGCCAATTGGCCGAACAGACCTTGAAGGCGGAGCAGATGAAATACCAGCTTGGCGACTCCACCGTTTTCCTCGTCATCCAGGCGCAGCGCGATCTGGTGACCGCGCAGGATGACGAAGTACAGGCGATGGCGAATTACTCCCATGCGCGGATCGCGTTCGATCAGGCCCTCGGAGTCACGCTCGATACCAACCACATCTCCCTGGGCGAAGCCTCCGCCGGCCGCGTGGAACGCCAGTCGTCTCTGCCGGACTCGGTGCTCCGATGAAACGTCTCGCAAGAAAATCACCGGCGCCAAACGCAATCGTTTCCGAGCCACCACGCGGCGCTCCTGAGCCACGACCGTGCGTTTCCGAGCCACGACCGTCAGGGAGTGGTTGCTCGTTCTTACCCAGACACCTTCTAGCCGCGCTTTTTATCGCCACCGCGTCCGCTCAATCACCCCCAGCCGCCATCGCGCCCGTCCGGCCTACGGGCTCCATCTTGTTCCGCCCGTACAAGGGTGTCACCGTGCCCTCCGTTCCTTTCGCCAGCGCCAATCGCCTCCGCAGTCTTACGCGCGCCGGCAACGTCTACCTCACCGTCCAGGACGCCGTAGCGCTCGCGCTCGAAAATAATCTCGATGTGGAAGTAGCTCGCTACAGCCCGCTGCTCGCTGAGTGGGCGGTCGAGCGGGCCGACGCCGGCGGTCTGTTGCGCGGCGTCACCAGCGGAAATTCGCAAGTTGGCAACGTGGCCAGCGGCCAAGGCGTGGCCGGCAGCCAACGGAGCGCCGGAGTCAGCGTCGGCGGCGGCGGAACGGCCACCGAAACTGGAAACGCCAGCGTATCCCAAATTGGTCCCGTGACCGCGAATCTCGACCCGGTGCTGCGGGACACCACCGTGTTTTCGCATACCACGACGCCGCTATCGAACGTCGTGCAAAGCCAAACCAACTCGCTTGTCGATAGCAGCCGCATCTATAACACCTCTCTGCAGCAGGGCTTTTTGACCGGCGCCAGCGCGCAGCTCTCCTATCGCGATTCGTTTCTGAAGGAGAGCACGCCCCTCGATGTCCTGAATCCGTCCAGCGCCCCGCGCATCGAATTGTCGCTCTCGCAGAATTTTCTGCAGGGCTTCGGCGCCGGCGTGAACGGCCGCTTCATTCGCGTCGCCCAACGCCACGTGGCAATTTCACGCGAGGCTTTCCGCGCGCAAATCGGCGACGCCATTACCATCGTCTTGAATCTGTATTGGGATCTTTCCACCGCTGCCGGCGACCTGGAAGTGAAGCGGCGCAATCTAGATGTCGCCCAACGATTTTACGAAGACACCAGTAAGCAGATTCAAGTTGGAACGGTGGCGCGCATCGAACTGGTGCGCGCGCAGTTGGACGCCGCCGCGCGCCAGAAAGAGCTGCTCGCCGCGCAAATGCTGGTGGACCAGCGGGAGAATGTGTTAAAGGATGTGCTCAGCCGCCAGGGAACCGAGGACCCGCTGCTCGCAGACGCCCACATCATCCCGCTCGATCGCGTGCAGGTCCCCGCCACCGACGATCTGCCGCCCGTCGCCGATCTACTGCGCCAGGCCATCGCCCGCCGTCCCGATATCGCCGTCGCCAGGATGGGAGTCGAATCGGCGGAAATCAGCGCGTCCGGCACGAAGAACGGATTGCTGCCCACGCTCGAAGGATTTGTGAATCTTCAAAATAATGGATTGGCGGGGGCGGCGAATCCGCAGGGGGGCATCGGTCCCAATCCGTATTTTGTCGGCGGGCTTTCCACCGCGCTCGGCCAGGTATTCCGCCACAATTTTCCCAACAACAACGGCGGAGCATTCCTCAGCGCATATCTGAAAAATCGCGTCGCCCAAGCCGACTACGGAATCGATCAACTGCAACTACGGCAAACGCAACTGACCAACCAGAAGAGCCTGAATCAACTCAGCGCCGATCTTTCGAGCCAAATATTATCGTTGCGCCAGGCCCGCGCGCGCTACCGCGCCGCGACCGAGGCGCAATCGCTCCAGGAGCAATTACTCGACGGCGAGCAGCGAAAACTGACGCTCGGCGATTCCACCATTTACGCGGTGGTGCAGGCCCGCCGCGATCTCGCCACCGCGCAATCGAATCTGTTGTCGGCCGAAGCCGCATATATCAAAAACCGCGTCGCCCTCGATCAAGCCTTAGGCCGCACCCTCGAAGTCAACCACATCTCAATAACTTCTAATTCGGGGACAGGCCACGTAATCGCTAATTAAAAACGCCCGCTGCCCAGCCTCGGTGTCCGTCTCGCCGAGTGGCCAAGCAGTTCCGTCAGTCTCGCCTCCGCCTGAACGAACCGGGAACTGTTAATCATATAGCCGCCCGAAGGCGCCGAGTCGGTTTCAAGGGCCGTGCGCAAACCGAGCAGGTCCTCCGGGACAATGGCCCGCGCCCATACCGTATGCTCATACGCCAGCTTTGAGAGTAGATCCAAGAGGCCAGCCGGATCGTACCCGGCTGCTCTCAGATATCCGATGGCAGCGAAATTCGCGCGTTGTTCTCTCTCGCGCATATTCTCGACCCACCGGATCGGCACGAAATCGGAAACGAGCACGCACGCTCCGAAGTTCAGGGTTATCCCCTGCCACCCTTGCGGCGCCGGGG
>JBDTAT010000186.1:0-6096 GCA_039924505.1 Bryobacteraceae bacterium | reverse complement strand
GGCCGAAGGTGGCAATGCCGGCGGAAAAGAAGATCTCAAGCCAATAACTCAGACTGTTGATATGGGTCGTCTCGAAGACCCGTTGATACACCTTGGGTTTAGCGCTCGAAGCGATGCGCAGCCAGGTTTGGACGTGCCAGCGGCCGAGGTCGGACGCATTTGTCTGTTCAGACATCTGTTGCACTTCGAATCGACGTTCTTAGTGTCCCGTCCGTCTGGTTCATGTCAGCTCTTCCGGTCGGCGGCTCCGGAAACCATTTGGCGATCCAGAATTCGTTCGATGAGACCCAAGTCTCAGCCGCCTTACGCCTCGCGATCTGTCTCGCTACGATCAGTCTCGAGATCAAGCTTGGCCCGCAACCAGTCCTCTTCAGGCGATCCCAAGGGACAACCCCAATTAAGAGTTAACTTAATGGAAGGCATAACGCAACCGTTTTCGGCTCGGTTCGGCCAGTCGCTCTGAAATCTCATCCCAGTCCCTGAAGGTCTCCGCCAGACCGTGAGGCGGCAGAATCGCCATACAGATCTCGTGATACATGAATTCAGTCTCTCTCCATCGGCGGCGTCTCACTGTCCAATCGGTATCCCCAGGGGGAAAACGTGTCGGCCCCTCCACCATGCGTTCGACCAGCAGGCTGGCAAAGATTTTGCCATGCAGCCATGCGCGCGCACTAGCCGGGTCAAGGCGGTAGAGTTCGAGAACCGCTGCGGCCGCGACCCTATCCGCCAGGGCGGTCCAAACGAAGAAATACTGGGCTGCCTCCCATGACTCTGGACTAACCTTCTTCTGCTTCTTACGGGCGTTGATCTCCAGACGGCACCGCGCCAGGCGGGTGGCTTCCGCACTTCGCTTGAGGGCTATCAATCAATCTCCCCTGCACCCATCCGCCGCTCGGGTGTTTTACCTGAGTGGTCCATTGCTGTATCTGTCCCACTTTCATTTTGCGGAACCAGCGCAGCACGTTCAGGCGATTCCCCCGGGCGAAAAAAACCGGAAGCGATTGGCGATCTAAGCGCACCACGATATCGGCTTGGGCAGCCTTTACATGCGCCACCCCCATCGGCGTGGCATAGATCCGGTCGCCCATCATGATATCGCCCGCCCGGATGGGAATTCGCCGCAGGGTTTCACCTCCCTCCACACCGGTCAACTCGAAAAAATCACACTGCAGATTCGCTAAGTTAACGACATAGTGGACGCGCCAATCGGTTCCGGTGCTGCCGGGTTCTGAAACCGTCGTGGCATCCACGGCCCGCACCGGACGGCCTTGGCTCTCGACGGCCAGGCGTTGTCTGCCCCGCTGTTGTTCGGCCAGCCAGCGCAGCCATTCCTCGGAAGCCCGCAGTCGTTTGAATACGGCCACCGCGCTAGATTGCGTGCTTGCAGGATATAGCAGCGCATTAGCCTATGCAGCCGGATTCGGTACGGCGGCGGCCGTGTTGATGCTGAATCCGTGCCGGCATGATTTATCGGAGCGCGCAGAAGGTTACGATCCAGGCTGGATGCGCCTTCGTTCTTGCGCGGATGCGGCGAAAGCCGGTTACTGGCGGATTGCTGAATCGTATTACCCAGAATACATTACGCTGCTCCGCCAACAAGGTCCGAAGGCCGCTCACCGGTATGACTTGAAAGCGATCGAGCCAACGGCCGGCTTCTTTAAGGCTAGCGAAGAAGCACAGACGTCGTTTTTGCTCGGGCAGGCCACGCGGTCCGGTTCGCCCAACTATCGGCGATGCGAACGAGTCGTATCGCATTGCCAGTCGTGGGCATTTTAAGTTTGGAGACCCCGACGAGTGGAAGCACTTCCAAATTATGGTCATGGAAACGGATGTATTGGGGAGGCGTCGAAGAGCCCGCGACGAGTTCAAGCGCCATCTGGCGGCAGATCCTCGTTTCCGAAATTCTGGGCCTCTCGGATTCGGCGCATGGCTCAAGATGGTGGATCTCGCGGCGGCGAAGAAAAAATCACGGCAGCTTGCCACTCGGGATGCCGGCAACGACTCAGGTGCGGGTGCGGCCGCCGCCGACCGCCGCCATTATCGCGGCAGAAGGCGATGACGGCGAGCGAGCGCGCGTATCCGATAAAAGCGGCGCAGGGTATACCGGCCGCCTGCGCGATCATCCGATTTCAGCGCCGGCCAGTTCACGGCGCCGGCGGCGGTGCTGGTGAGGCTGCCGGCCAGCGCACCGGCGGACTCGCCACTTGCTTGAGCGGTTAGCTCGGCGTGGGCGCCGCTACCGCGCCCGTGAAGTTCACGGCGTCGGGCCTCGATTCTGGCCATCTCACGTCTTCGGTAACCAGCGCAAAGAGCGTGACCTTTCACTAGGGCGCACGAGCGCGGCGCGCGAGCGGGGAACCGTTCCGCGCCGCACTCCGTTGAGCGCGTGTGGCGTATCGCGTAGAAACCGCCGGCCGCGACGCCGAGTGAACGAAGAACTCGATAGTGGGTCCGTTTGAATCGACGAGGCAAACAATTAGACAAGAATTCGCGACTACTCGCGGGGATGGTGGGCGATGGGGGTCACTTCCGCGAGGCGGCGGCTTTGGCTCTGAAGCCGGGGATGCTCCGGCGATGAACTTTGCCCCCGCGGCCGCGCATATAATACGGGCTATGGCGATGCGCTCGCGCGCCGAACTTTCCGCCTTCCTGAAGGGCCTGCCGGCGCCCGCGTCCGGATCCGTGCGCCTGTATCGCGGCCAGACGCGCGGCTACACCAATGCCACTACTTCGCGCCCCAGCCTACTGCCCGCGCTGGTCCGGCCCGACAGCGCAGGCGTGTACGACCCCGCTTGGCTGGTCTCGGTTCAGATGTACATCGGCTCGCAGCTCGGGTTGAATAACGATCTGCCGGCCGATGTCATCAACGTCTGGGCGCCCGCGCTGCTTCAGCACTATGGGCCGGGATCGCGGTTTTTGGATGTGACGGCCGATTTCGATGTGGCCCTGTGGTTCGCTTTCCATGAGCACCACGAAACCTGGATCGCTCTGCCGACGCGCGCCTCGCCGAAATTCGCCATGGAACGATGGTTCCTGATGGCGTGGCATACGGAGGTTACCGCAGCTTCCAGTCTGGCGCCCGTCCTCTACGTCCTGGATGCTCCGATTTGGGATGGCAGCGAATTGCCCCGGCACGGTGAGGCCGTCGATCTGCGCGCGCTGCCGGCGGGCAAACGTCTATCGGATACCGCAATGCGGCTGGTGCGGCAGCGCGCGTCGTTGATGTTTGCCGGAGCAGCGGAAGACGGAGGCCCCGATCTGGGGAGCCGCGTGGTGGCGGCCATCGATCTGACTCCCGATTTCGACGATGCGGCCATGCGTAGCAGGACCGTGGCCGAGGTGTTCCCACCGCCTGGCGCCGATCCATTCTACAGCGCCTTGCTCGGCGTGCCCGCACTGCATCGCTTCAATCCGCTGCGCATGCAGCACGCCCTCGACGTGCCGTGTTACTTGAACGGCAACGAGCGCGTCTGGGAAGCGAAGGAAGTCACAGTCTCGTCGGGCACCGGCGAGCGTTCCGCGCCGTTGCGGCTGGCATTTCCCAATACGCCAACGACGATTGCCGGGCTCGAAGAAGCCGGTGAGTACGTGGCGGCCGGCGCCTCCATGGAACCGGCCTTTCTGCACCCGCACCTGCTTGACGAGTGGGCGCACATCGCCGGCGGCCAGTTCGAAGAGTCGGTGCCGCTGCTGCTCGAAGGGCCGGTGATGACGTTTCTGCCCGGCGTCGAGGACGAACTGGGGCGCGGTTCGTGGCTCGAATCGGCGCTTCCGGGACGCATCGCCGATCGGATCGGAGGGCGGCCCACGGCCGACGTTTACGTGGAATGCTCGCCGCTCGATGTCTGGTATCCCGGGAGCGCCGATTCGCGCATTGCAGTTCTGGCGGCGCGGCTCGTGCGGGAGGCCGGCAAATATACGACGACCATTTTTCTCACGAGTCCCGAGGGCGTGTTCAGCCACGCCGAGGAGTTTCGCTTTAACGGGGAGCGGGGCTGCTTCGACGCCGCGCGAACTCCGCCTCCGGGTCTCGAATGGCTGCAAGCGCGAACGCTGAAGGCGCTGTTCACGGTGCTCACCGTGTTGCGGGATGCAAGCCCCGGGTTCAAGCCGCCCGCCGTTTTCAGCAGGATGTCGCGGGCTCCGGGCGGATGGTTCGAGTTTCTGCCGGGGACGCTGCTGGAGCCGCAGTTGGCGATTGCCGAACCGGTCGCGGGCACGCCTTACTTTCTGGTGCGGTCGAGGAGCGGCGGGGTGTATGCGCGCGCGTCGGGGCAAGACGGCCTAGCGTCCAACCCACAGGATCCCATGCTCGAAATTGCCGCGCTCGGCACCTTCGCGGCGGAGGTGCGTGAACCATCGTACGTGGTGCTGGTCAACTTGGCCCTGGCGGAAAAGCGCGCGCGGCGCGGCGATTTCGACTTGACTTCTTCCGCAGCCGCGGCGGCGGCGAATGCGGCGCGCCGGATGCGACCCTCGCCCATGGCGCAGGTCTTCGAGGCGCAAGCCGAGATTGTGCGCGGCCGGGCGCTGTCTCTGTTGAAGCAATCGGGCGAAGCGGGCGAAGCGCTCGATGGCGCTGCCGCGATTCTACGCAACCTCGAAAGTGCCGGCGATCGGCAGAGCCAAGGCGCGCAGGAGGCGCTGCTCTGGACGCGCGCGCTCACCGGAGTGGAAGCGGCCGCGTCGGCGGCAGATGTGGACAAACTTCAGAAGCAACTCGGGCTCCGTGTTGGAGCTTAGGCTGAAAGGACGCGGCCGGCACGAAGTACTCATGGCCCGTCACTTGTCCGGCTAACGCATGATCCTTATCGAAAATGCGCCGGCGCGCGGGGCCCGGGCGGAGCGCGTAATCTTGGCGCCGGGGCACTTTCTATAAGGACGCATGACGCGTAGATTTGCTCGCCGCGGAATCTAACCGCTGGCGGACTTCGCGAAAATAACCCGCCAGCAACGCAGGGTTCACCACCCGCCTGCATGATCGTCCGGCTCAGCGTTCAAACTGGCTCATTACCGGGAATTCGACGGGTTTGGCCGGACTGGCGCGTCTGTTGGGCGCGAAATCCGGCGATATACACAGGTGCGGCACGCGAAGCGAGGAATGGTTCGGCGGCGCATTCCGTTGGGCGCTTGCTGCGTAGCCCGTACAAGGCGCCGGCCGCGACGCCAAGTGAACGAAGAACTCGATAGTGGGTCCGTTTGAATCGACGAGGCAAACGATTAGACAAGACTTCGCGACTACTCGCGGGGATGGTGGGCGATGGGGTCATTTCGGCGAGATGGCGACAATCCGTCAAGATGAACTGGTGTAGACTCGGATCATGAAGGCAGCGCAGCGTTTAACCGCCATTATCGAACGTGAAGATGATGGTTATGTGGCGTTGTGCCCGGAATTCGACATCGCGAGCGATGGTGTGTCCATTGAAGAGGCGCGAACGAATCTCATCGAGGCTCTCACGCTGTTCTTCGAAACCGCCTCGGCCTCCGAAGTCGCCCGACGTTTTCACAATGAGGTTTTTGTGACTCAGGTCGAGGTGCCGGTTGGGTAAGCTTTGAGTCCTGTCGGGCTCGGGGATTTGTCGAATTCTCGAACAGAACGGATTCACCGCTGTCACTCAGAGAGGCAGCCATCGGATCATGCAAAAACGGTTGGAGGCAACGACAATAACCGTTCCCGTTCCGCTTCACGACCCGGTTCGACGCGGCACGATGGGAGCATCGTCCGGCAGTCGGAGCTTCCGAGATCGGTGTTTGAAGAGTAGCCGTTCGCTCTGCGCGTCCAATATCCGGCACGGCGACTACACGCTCATGTGATTTCCGTTGAGGCGTCTCCCCGGAAGTGATCTGGAACGGCGCGTCTGGGCCAAAGAGGTTGTGGCTTGCCGTTCGGCGACCGCTCCCTTACGGTCACGGCTCGGAACGGACCGGTCGCGGCCCAGTTTTGATTCGTGGAGGTTCGAGGCGCTCCCGGCGGGCGCTGAAAGCCCGTAAACATTAGCCAAAACGCGCATCTCCAAAACTTTTCCGCCAATCTCGGCAAGAATCCAACTACATAGGTGGTCATGTGCCCAGAGGGAGCGCAGGCACGCGGTACTC
>JBDTAT010000185.1:0-2672 GCA_039924505.1 Bryobacteraceae bacterium | reverse complement strand
CACGGCCCACTCGATGATATAGCCTTTGCCATAGCCTTTGCCGCCCGGCTTGGGCCTGGCGACAGCCTCTTGCGCGCCGGTTAGAATCCAGCGCCGGTAGGTATTCCAGGCGTCGAGGCTCTTGCGCGGCTCGCCTTCGAGCAGCCCGCCTTTACCGACGCCCCCCTTGCGCGATTTCGTGAGGTTGCAAACCATCTGCCACGAGGAGCCGTTGCCCGCCGCGCCCTCGTTGCCGGTCCAACGATTGGTCGCGTTGATGAGCAACTCCATTTCGTCGCCGAACCAGGGAAACCCTTCGCGAGTAAGCTCGTGCGCTTTCGGATTTTCATTGGGCAGCCAGCGTGGCGTGTCGATTCCGTAGAGCACGTCGTCGGCGACGTCGAAAGCGAAGTAGAGACGTTTGGCGTCGTGCTTGACGTAGCCGTGAAGAGAGAGATCTTTAGGATCGGTAGTGGGGGAGAACTGCGGAATCCAGTCTTTCACGCCGAAGAATTCGGTGGCGTCGGACCATTCGCCGGGAGAGATTACGCCATCGAGCGTGGGTGCCTTGCCGGAGTAGGCGTTAAGCTGGCGTGGGAAATCGCCCGCGCTGAGAGTGAGGGCGAGGGCGAGGAGAAGTATTGTGGCGCGGACACTCGTGTCTGCCGTGTCCACACTCGTATGGACACTTGTTTTCGGGATTGCCGCCGCTACGTGTCCCCATGAGTGGGGACACGGCACGCAAGAGTGCCCGCGCCACAATACCCTCATTACTTCCGCCGCGCGGGCCGCTTCGGCGCGCCCAGCCCAAGCGCCTTCAACTGGCCCTTCGCGCTGGCCGCCAGGTCGCTCCTCGGAAACTTATCGACGAGCGCCTGAAACTCCTTGACGCCCTTGTCCCGCTGTCCGCTTTGCACCAGCGATTTGCCCTTCATGAAATAAGCGTCGGGCGTGCGGCTATTCACCGGATATCGCTCAATCACGCCGTCGAAATCCTGAACCGCAACCGGTAAATTGCCTTGCGAATAATGAATCTGCCCGATGTTGAATTGCGCGCTCGGCGCCAGGTCCGTGGTTCCATAAAATTTCAGATAATCCTGAAATTCCGCAAGCGCCAGATCTGGCTTGCCGCTCTTCATGTCGCGCATGGCGCTCTGCCACAAGACCTCCGCCCGCATGGGAGGTTCCGGGACGTTCGAAGGCGCTACTGTCGTACCTTGCGAAACGAGCGGTGGCGGCGCGGGCGCGGGCGCCGCCATGGTCCGCACCGCCGTTTGCACGTCCACAAGCTGTTGCTGAATCTTTCCCATCCTGGCGGCAAGATCCTTCACGGCCTCGGTGAGCGCCTGCATGTCTCCGCTCATCGCATCCACTTTCGCGCCTACCGTAGCAACCGGCGCAACCACCTGCTTCGATTGCGCCCGGATCTGATCGCCGACAGTCCTCTCGATATTCGCCACCGCCGCGTTGGTTTTGTTGGTTGCGTCGAGCGTCTGTTGCAGGATGACCTGCATATTGACCAGACGCTGATCGAACGTCGTCTGCAGCGTGGTGATCTGCTGCTGCAGTTGCGCCACATCCCGCTGCAACTCGATCATGTCCCGGTTCGCGGCGGGCGCGACGAGCGCCTGCGCGAGAATCAATGCGGGCAGTACGACCCAACGCGCCTTCATGCTATTGACCGGTGGTCAAATGCGCCCTGCGGTTCAGCTGGTAGCAGGACTCGGTCGCTTCCGTGCATTGCGGCCGCTCTTTTCCATAGCTGATAGTCTTCAGCTTATCGGCGGGAACGCCCAGCAGCGTCAAAAACTCCTTCGCGGCCGATGCGCGCCGGTCGCCGAGGCCAAGATTATATTCGGCCGATCCGCGCTCGTCGCCATGCCCTTCAATGACGATCGTGGCGCTCGGAAAATCGTTAAAGATACCTTTAAGAGCGTCGGCGTCCTTGGTTAACACGGCGCGCGCGTCCTCGCGGATGCTGCTCGAATCGTAGTCGAAAAAGGCGTCCTGCACCTGGCTCGCAAGGCGCGATTCTAAAGTTCCGGTGCTAGCTGCGGCCGCCGGAGCGGGCGGAGGCGCCGCGCCGGTAACGTTTACGGTGGCGGTGGCTGTAACATCGCCCATCGGCCCGCGCGCGGTCAATTTGTAAGTCGTCGATTCGCTCGGAATAATCTTCCGGCTGCCGTTGCCCTGCACCGTCCCAATGCCGTTGTCGATAGTTACTTCCGTCGCGTTACTCACCGACCAGCGCAACAAGGCGGACTGGCCGCGCTCCACCGTGGAAGGCTCCACGGCGAAATCGAGTACCGTCGGCTTGCCCGGCGCCGGCGCTGGATTGCTTTGCGCAACCGGAGCCGGCGGCGTGACCGGCGTCACCACCTTCTTCTTACAACCCGCCGCGAACATCGTCAACAGCACGGTTGTGCAAATGAGCCCGCGTCTACTTTTCTTAAACATCACCCCTCCAAAAAGGATTTGTCCCTGTAAAACCTATTTTCCCCAAACTGCGAACTGGTTATCGCCCTGAGTGGTCAGTTGCTGTAACTGCGTTCCGTCCGCCAGCATGGTCCAGAGTTGCGGCTTTCCCGTTCGCGTCGAGGTGAAAACCAAATGGCGTCCATCGGGAGCCCAATTGGGATTTTCGTTCTTGCCCGAGCCAAAGGTGAGCTGGTCGAACTGCCGACTGGCGACAT